>NZ_JBAMDI010000058.1:0-64849 GCF_036961695.1 Pseudomonas sp. CGJS7
CGGGCGCGTTGCTGGCCGGTTTCGGCGGCACCATGCCCGACGGGCGCAGCAGCGAAGGCCTGCTGATCGGCGCGCCGGCCGGCGCCACGGTCAAGGCGGTCGCCGACGGCACGGTGGTGTATTCGGAATGGATGACCGGTTACGGCCTGCTGTTGATCGTCGATCACGGCAACGGCTACATGAGCCTGTACGCCAACAACGACGCCCTGCTCAAGGATGCCGGCGCGACGGTCAAGAAGGGCGAGGCGGTGGCCACGGTCGGCAGCTCCGGCGGCCATGGCCGGCCGGCGCTGTACTTCGAACTGCGGCGCGGCGGCCAGCCGGTCAATCCCAATACCTGGTTGCGGCGCTGAGCCGGGCGTGCAGCGCCGGCCACCCGCACTGGCGGGTGAATCGCGCGCGCGCGTCGCGACGGGTTTAACAAAAGCTTGCAACCGGCCCGCTTAACGTGCGCAGATAAACCATCGAACCCGGGCCGCTTCATGCGGTCCAACCGCTACCTGTTTCGGAGCGCCGTGCATGTCCCTGCGTCACCCCTCGCGTAGCTGGTTTCCGCTGATCCTGGCGCTGAGCGCCGCTCCGGTCCTGGCCCAGCAGACGCCCGCGCCCCAACCGGCCGCGCCGCCGACCGAACAACCGTCTCCCGCCGCGCCCAAGCCGGCGCCGGCGAAAGACGCGCCGGCGCCGACCCAGCCCGCCGCGCAAGACGACGACGGCGAAGACGCCGCGCCGGTCGCGCCCGCGCAGGCGCCGGCCAAGGCCGCCGGCAAAACGGCCAAGGACGACGGTTCCGATTCCAAGGTGCCGATCGACGAAATCCGCCGCTACGTCGCTGTCTACAACGCGGTCAAGCAGGCCTATGTGGAACCGGTCGACGACGCCAAGCTGATGCATTCGGCGATTCGCGGTCTGTTGTTCGATCTCGACCCGCACAGCGTGTATTTCGACAAGGTCGCCGCAGAGGATTTCGACGAGCAATCGCGCGGCAACTACGACGGCATCGGCGTGGAACTGCAGCGCCAGCCCGACGGCATGCTGCGGGTGATCTCGCCGATCGACGACACTCCCGCCGCGCGCGCCGGGATCAAGGCCGGCGATCTGATCACCGCGATCGACGGCAAGCCGTTCAAGGTCGACGACGGCGACAGTTCCGGCCCGTTGCGCGGTCCGGCCGGCAGCAAGGTGGTGCTGACCATCGTTCGCGAGGGCCGCGACAAAGCCTTCGACGTGACCGTCGCGCGCGAGACCATCCGCGTGGCCAGCGTCAAAAGCCGCATGCTCGAACCGGGTTACGGCTATGTCCGGGTCAGCGCCTTCCAGGCCGACACCGCCGCCGATTTCGAGAGCCAACTGGAGAAGTTGAAGACCCAGGCCGGCGGCAAGCTGCGCGGCCTGGTGATCGACCTGCGCAGCAATCCCGGCGGCCTGCTGACCTCGGCGGTGCAGATCGCCGACGATTTGCTCGAGAGCGGCAAGATCGTCAGCACCCGCGGGCGCATCGCCATCAGCGACGCCGAATTCGGCGCCACCCCGGGCGATCGCCTGGACGGCGCGCCGCTGGTGGTGTTGGTCGACGCCGGTTCGGCCAGCGCCTCGGAAGTGCTGGCCGGCGCCTTGCGCGACAACGGCCGCGCGCGCGTGGTCGGCAGCCGCACCTTCGGCAAGGGCTCGGTGCAGACGGTGTTGCCGCTGGACAACGGCGATTCGGTCAAGCTCACCACCGCGCGTTACTACACGCCCAGCGGCAAATCGATCCAGGCCTTGGGCATCGTCCCCGACGTGGTGCTGCGCGCGCCGAAGCCGAAGCAAGACGATGCGCGCCTGAGCTACACCGAAGCCAATCTGCCCGGCCACCTGCACGGCGACGACGAAGGCGCGCCGGGCGCCAACGCCGGCGAAGTGCTGGAAGGCGATGCGCCGATCGCGTCGGCGTTGTTGGAGCTGAAGAAGCCGGTGGCGAAGGCGGCTGGGGCGGTTAAGCGCTGAGCCGTGCGCGATAGTCGGCAGCGCCGGCTATCGCTTCTTCATCGGCCGCGGGTCTAATCGGCCGCGAAGACACTTCCCTACCGTCATTCCGGCGAAAGCCGGAATCCATTTTGATCTTGCCGTTGCTCCAACGCTCAACAGCGACAACAGCAACGTCAAAATGGATTCCGGCTTTCGCCGGAATGACGGTAGGGAAGTAGCGCGGTCTTACTGGTGACTATCAGTCTGGCGGCTATCAGCGCGGCTTCGGCGGAAACGGAAACGGCGTCACCACCTTCTCGCCGGTCGCCGCATCGCGGATCGCCGACTGGCCTTTGCGCTCGACTTCCTCGATCCGCACGATGCTCTGCATCGGCAGATGCAGCACGCGGGTGCTGCCGAACTCATCGCGCAATCGTTCCTCGGTGGGATCGACCACCACGCCCTCGTGCAGATCGAACACCAACTCGCTGATCTCGGTGAAGCCCCACAGCGCGCCCGAGCCGATCTTGCGCGCGTAGAGCTCGTAGATCTTGCCGGCGTTGAGGAAGGTGACTTTGTAGAGAGCCATGGCATTCGCAAGGAGAGATTCGGGATGGGCGACGGCGACGCCGCTGCGTGTGGTTAGCGTGGGGCCATGCGCAAGCAACTCAAGAGCGATCCAGCCTGCGCAGCTTCGATCCGCGTCCTCAAAACCCGCGCTTGCGCCGCAACCGCCGCGCGATACCCGCGCGCGCGATCAACGCGAACGCGCCGCCGAACGCGAACCCGGCCAGATGCGCCGACCACGCCACCGCGCCGAACGCCGGGCCGATGAAGGTGAACAACACCTGCAGCAACGCCCACACGCCGATCAACAACGGCGCGGGCACCTTCACGAACTGCAGGAACAAACCCAGCGGCACCACCACGCCGAGCTTGGCCCCGGGAAACAGCGCCAGGTAAGCGCCGATCAACGCCGACACCGCGCCGCTGGCGCCGATGATCAAACGGTCCGGCGTGGCGATGGCGATCACCGCGGCCAGATTCGCCACCGCGCCGCCCAGCAGAAACAACGCCAACAGCCGCCACGGCCCCATCGCGCGCTCGGCCGGCAGCCCGAAGATCAGCAGGAACACCAGATTGCCCAGCAGATGCGCCCAGTCCGCATGCAGGAACAGCGCGCTGAACAGGCGCAGCGCGCTGCCGTCGCGGATCGCATCCCACCACGCCGACGGGCTGGCCAAACCGCCCGACAACGCGCCCCATTCCAGCATCAGCCGGCGTTGGTCCGGGTCGGGCAACACCACCGCCGAGACGATGAAGCACAGCCACAGCAAGGCGAACAGCAGCGGCGTGGCCCAACGCAGGCGGGTGCGCTCTCGCGAGGGTATAGCGACGAACACCGGTTCAGCTCCGCTCGACGGGCATGTGAATGGTGCCCCCGTTAAGGCAGAAATACTGCATAAGTCTCTGTAACGCCAGGGTTTGCGACATCGATATGAGACGGGTTTGCGGTCTTGGGCGTATTGTTAGCGTTCGGTTAATGGCCGCGCTATAGTGCATACGGCGTCGTACGTCGGGAGGGGTTTCCGGCGGCTTCGCGGTTCGCTCCGGCGGCCGCGGGCACACGGCCGAGACTGACGAAAAATACTCCAACGGAGACTACACGCATGCAACCCTCACACCGCTACACCCGCCTGACCGCGATCGCGCTCGGCATCGCTGGCGTCATCAGCGTCGGTTCGGCCGGCGCTTCGGGCTTCCAGATTCGCGAAAACAGCGTCAAGAACCAGGGCCGTTCCTTCGCCGGCAGCGCGGTCGCCGAAGGCGACGCCTCGGTGGTCGCCAACAATCCTGCCGCGATGGTGAACCTGGATACGGTGACCGTTCGTGGCGATGTGACCGCGATCGATCTGACCGCCAAGTTCCGCGGCGGCGGCACCGCCGCGACCGGTTCGCCGTTCCAGAGCCCGCTGACCGGCGGCAACGGCGGCGACCCGGGCGACATCACCCCGGTGCCGGCGATGTCGATCGTGGTGCCGCTGCATGGCGCGTTCGAGAAGCTGACCCTGGGCGCTCAGCTGAGCGCGCCGTTCGGCCTGAAGACCGAATACGACGCCAACTGGGTCGGCCGCTACAACGCGATCGAGTCGGAAGTGAAGACCATCGACCTGACCCTGTCGGCCGCGGTCAAGCTCACCGACCGCTTCTCGATCGGCGCCGGCTTCATCTACGAGCGCGCCGAGGCGACGCTGACCAACGCGGTGGATTTCGGCAGCGGCGTTTGCGCCAACGTCAGAACCCGCCCGCTGTGCCTGACCCCGACGCCGGCCACGGCCGCTTACGGTCCGCAGAAGAACGACGGCCTGGCCAAGGTCAAGGGCGACGACACCGGCATCGGCTGGATCCTGGGCTTCCAGTGGAAGCCGACCGACGCGCTGTCGATCGGTTACTCGCACCGCTCGGAAATCGACCACGATCTGAAGGGCAACATCACCTTCACCAAGCCGGGCAACATCGCCGCGATCTTCGCCGCCGGCGGCGTCACCGACTACGACAACGGCCCCGGCGGCGCGGCGCTGACCACGCCGAGCACCGATACGCTGAGCGTGTCGTACAAGTTCACCGACCAGTTCCGGATGATGTTCGACGCGCAGAAGACCGATTGGCATTCGCTCAAGTCGGTCGACATCGTGCGCTCCAACGGCATCGGCGTCGCCCAGGAAGCCTTCAACTGGGAAGACACGATGATGTACGCGCTGGGCGCCGAGTACGACTTCAACGATTCCTTCACCCTGCGCGGCGGCGTCGCGCTCGACGAATCGCCCACCAACGACCACGCGCGCACTCCGCGTCTGCCCGACAACGACCGCACCTTGTACTCGCTGGGCCTGACCTGGAACGCCAACGAGCACCTGAGCGTGGACGCGGCGTACACCCGCATCGAGATCGACAGCCCGAACATCGATCTGTACAGCCCGCGCACGGGCATCGCGCTGAAGGGCCGTTTCTCCGGCCACGCCGATCTGTTCGGCATCGCGGCTCAGTACAAGTTCTGATCTGCGCCATCGCTGGGTAAAGAAAAACCCCGCTTCGGCGGGGTTTTTTTTTCTGCGCCGCGCGCCGCGCCGTCAGGGCCGCAGTTCGAACAACGCCGGCAGCGGCGGCCGGTCCGAGGGCACCTTGCGCACGCGGCTGAAACCGGCCTTGCCGGCCATCTCGCGCGCGCGGGTTTCGCCCATGAACGCGCCGAGCCCGGCGCCGCCGTGCGAGAGCGAACACGTCATGCAGTACAGCGTGCTCTGCGGATACATCACCCGGCCGAACAGATTCATGTTCTCGTGCAGTTCTTCGGACAGGTTGAGCTCGACCATCAGATAGGTGCCGTCGTCGGCGGTCGCCGCGCGCAGGTCCTTCATCATCTGCTGCGGATCGGCGGCATCGTGGATCACCACGAAGGTGGTGACGAAGTCGAAGGTCTTGCCGGCCAGCGCGTCGGAACCGGCGACTTCGAAACGCACGCGGTCGCCGACGCCGGCGGCCTGCGCGTTGGCGCGCGCGCGTTCGATCGAGGGCAGGTGGAAGTCGCAGCCGAGCACGGTGGCGTTGGGAAACGCCTGGGCCATGGTGATCGCGGCCAGGCCGCTGCCGCAGCCGAAATCGAGCACGCTGCCGCCGGCTTCGAGTTTTTCCTGGACCCCGTCGAGCGAGGGAATCCAGTGCTGGACCAGGAAATGCTTGTACCAAGGCATGGTCATGCGTTCCATGCCTTGCCAGGTTTCGATCGGGTAATCCTCTTCCGGCGCGCCGCCGCCGTGGCGGAAGGCTTCGACGATCCGCGGCGCCATCGACACGAACCGGACGCTCAGCTGGATCACGCCGCCGGCGAAGTAGGGCGAATCCTCATCGGCCAGCACCGGCGCGAATTCCGCCGGCAGGCGATAGCGCTTGCTGTGCGCGTCGTAGGTCACGTAGTCGCCGGTGGCCATGCTGCCCAGCCATTCGCGCAGGTAACGCGCGTTGAGGCCGGTGTGCTCGGTCAACTCTTCCAGCGTGACCGCGCCGGTCTGCGCGAGCGTCTTGAACAGACCCAGTTGGTCGCCGATGTAGAGCATGGCGCCGCGCAAGGTGTTGCCGTAGTCCTCCATGATCCGGGCCGAGAACTGCTGAACCTTGGCCGGATCGGCTTGCATGATCGCTGACATTCCTATCTCCCCGATGGGTGCTGCGGTGGCATGGTGTCTGGGTTGTTTCAGTAGCGGCGCGCGCCGGCTTCGACCAGCACGCTGTCGACGATGGTCTCGGCCATGCCCAGGTGGGCCTTGGGTTCGAACAATCGCGCCAGTTGGTCCTCATCGACCGCGGCGAGCACGCGCGGATCGGATTCGACCGCCGAACGGATCGAGACCCGGTCGCGCTGGCAGGCCTGGGTCAGCTCGAAGATGATTTCGTAGGCGCTGCTCTTGCCGAGCTTCTTGGCCATCTCGAACACGAAGGCTTCCATGCAGATCGAATCGCAGTAATCGTTGGCGGTGCGTTCCATGGTCTTGTCGTTGACGGTCAGGGTGCCGACGGTGTCGGTCAGCAGCGACAGCGCCATCAGCGCGTAATGGGACACGTCGGCGACCGCGCACCATTCCAGGCGCGTGCCGCGGTAATCGCGTTCGTGTTCCAGAATCATCGCGTCCAGCGCCAAGGCGACCTGCGCCTTGGCCAGCCGCGCCATCACCACCACCTGCTCGCAGCCTTCCGGGTTGCGTTTGTGCGGCATGGTGCTGCTGCCGATCTGCTGATCCGACCAGCCCACCTCGACCTCGGCGATCTCCCAGCGGTTCAAGGTGCGGATCTCATCGGCCACCCGCGCCAGCGACGCGGTCATCATCGCCAGCGCGCTGACGAACTCGGCGACGCGGTCGCGGGCCACGTGCCAGCCGGCATGCGGCACGCCCAGACACAACCGGCGCGCGAACACGCTCAGCAGCGCCATCGCGTCGGGACCGAACGCGGCCATGGTGCCGACGCCGCCGAACAGCTGCACCACCAGCACCCGTTGGCGCGCCTGGGCGAGACGGTCGCGGTGGCGCAGCAGTTCGTCGATCCAGCCCGCCACTTTCAGACCGAACGTGGTGGGCAAAGCCGGGATCGAGTGGGTGCGGGCGACCATCAGCGAACTGCGGTGGGTGCCCGCCAGCGCCGCGAGTTTTTCGATCAGGGCATCGAGCGCGACATCGACGGTGTCGAGCACGTCGCGCATCTCCAGCGACTGTGCGGTGTCCTGAATGTCCTGGGTGGTGGCGCCGTAGTGGACGTACTCGCGGGCGCTGGGGCTGCAATTGTCCTGCAACGCGCGCAGCAACGGCATCAGCGAATGTCCGGTCTTGGCCACGCCGGCGGCGACGTGTTCCAGATTCATCGTCGACAGCTTCGCCGCGCGCTGGATCTCCAGCGCCGCCGGCAGCGGAATCATGCCGACTTCGGCCTGGGCCATGGCCATGACGGCTTCCACGTCCAGCCAACGTTGCAGCCGACATCGGCTGCAGAAGATCGCCCGGGTCACCGCGCAGGCGTAACCGCCGCCGTGCACTTTCGAATCCAGGATATGGCTGTGTTCGTGCTTGCAGCTCTCCGCCGCCATCGGCTCGCCGACCGGATGGCTCCGGCGCGCGGCGAAGGCCGGATGCGGCATCGCTTCCAATACTTGTGGTTCCATCACACACCCTCCGTTCAAGACTGGGCTGACTGGAAACTGCGTTGGTGTCCGGGTGCGTTCAACATCGCTCGCCGAGTTGGTCGGCGGCCTGCGCGGCGACCAGGTCGACCATTTCCGCTGCCAGCCCCGCGTAGGTGACGGGATCGAGCAGGTCTTGGAGCGATTGCGCGGTGAAGCTGTCGCGCAGGCGCGCGTCGGTGAGCAAGGCCTCGCGGAACGGCACCTCATCGCGCCGGGCCTGCATGGATATTTCATGGACCAATTCGTGCGCGGTCTGCTTGCCGAAGCGATCGCCCAGCGCCAGCATCACCCGCTCGGACAAGATCAAGCCGCCGAGCAGATCCAGGTTGCTGCGCATGCGCTGTTCGCGGATATCCAGACCGGCCGCCAACATTTCGTCCATCCGCGCCAGCAGCGCGCCGGTGTAGACGAACAGTTCCGGCAGGGCGGCCCATTCGATCCGCCAGGCGGTGCCGTCGCGTTCGTGCAAGTGGAACGCGGCGTCGGTGAGCGCGATCATCTGGGTCCGGATCAGCCGCGACAAGGCGCTGACCAGGTCGGCGGTCGACGGGTTCTGCTTGTGCGGCATCGTGCTGCTGCCGATCTTGCCCGGCGCGTTGCCTTCGCGGACTTCGTCGATCTCGGTGCGCTGCAGGTGGTAGATCTCGTTGGCGATCCGCCCCAGCGTCACCGAGGTCTGCAGCAACAACCCACCGACTTCCAGGATCCGATCGCGCGCCGAATGCCAGCTGGTGCGGGGCGCGGCCAGGCCGAGACTGGCCAGGGTCCGCCGCTGTATCTCGAAGCCTTGCGTGCCGAACGAGGCCAAGGTGCCGACGGCGCCGGTCAGGTTGCCCACCATCACCCGCGCGCGCGCCTCATCGAAACGGCGCAGATGCCGGTCGATCTCATCCAGCCACACCGCGACCTTGTAGCCGAAGGTGGTGGGCAAGGCGTGCTGGCCGTGGGTGCGCGCGACCGTCGGCGTGCGCTTGTGCTTGCGCGCCAACGCCAGCAGGTGCGACTGGATCGAACGCAAGCGGGCCAGCACCAACTCCCACGCCTCGGCGATTTGCAGGACCAGTCCGGTATCGAGGATGTCCTGAGTGGTCACGCCGTAATGCACGTACTCGCCCCAGCCGCCCTGGCAGCGTTCGGCCAGGGCCCAGATGGTGGGAATCAGGATGTGCCCGGTTTCGCGGCTCTCCCGGCCCAGCCGTTCCAGGTCGAACAATTCGACATGGGTTCTGCGCGCGATTTCCTGCGCGGCCTCCCGCGGGATCAGCGCCATCTCCGCCTGAGTCAGCGCGAGCGCCCGCTCCACGTCCAGCCACTTCTGCACCTGATTGGAATCGGAGAAGATCGCCGCGAATTCGGGGTCGGAATAAACGCCCCCGTAAATGCGCGATTCTGTGACGTGGCTGGGCATGCTGGCTGGCTCGGCTGGCGGTGGAGGGGCTTACTTCACGCTCTGCATCTCTTCCCACACCGCGTCGTAGTAGGCCTTCTCGATGCGGAAGTGCTGTTGCAGCGAAGTCAGGAACGACTTCTGGAAGGCGTGATCGGGAATCCGCCTGGAGATCAGTTGCCATTCGCGCTTGGCCCGCGGCGGCACCAGGCTGACGTGGATCTTGTAGTACTCGGCCGCGTCTTCGCTGATGCCCGCTTGCAGCAGCGCGTTGTAGAGCTTCTCGTGATTGCCGGGCACCACGATCTCGGTGATGTAGAACACCGCCAG
The DNA here is from genome assembly GCF_036961695.1 of Pseudomonas sp. CGJS7. Lineage (NCBI taxonomy): Bacteria > Pseudomonadati > Pseudomonadota > Gammaproteobacteria > Pseudomonadales > Pseudomonadaceae > Pseudomonas > Pseudomonas sp. CGJS7. The sequence goes on from NZ_JBAMDI010000058.1 coordinate 9,396, forward strand.
CCCCCAGCCCACGTCGGGATTGCGGAAGCTGCGCACGCGGTTGTTCAAGTACGCGATTTCCTCGGGCATGGTGCTGATCGCCTGGAAATCCGCTTCCAGGTCGACCGCGCCGAGCAACTTGGCCAGCAGCCGCGGATGCGAGCGCAGTTCGTCTTCTTCGCCGAGTTCGCCGTGCAGATAACGGCCCAGCGCGGCGGCTTCGTCGACATCGGCCAGATTCACCAGCAGGTCCGCGGCTTCCCGGTACAGGCGGAAGGTGCGGAACCATTGCCGGCGCAGGAACACCTGCAACTGCGCGCGTGATGCCGAGCCTTCGAAGATGAACTGCGACATCGGATGTTTTTCGCGCGAACGCGACGCCACTTCCTGCTCGATCCGGGCCAGAAACTCCGCTTCCGACAACGGCTGGGGCACGTCCGCTTCCGGAATGAAGCGTTCCTCGACCCGATAGGCCCAGTTCGACAGCCAGCGGCGGGCGAGGGCGGTGTCGGTGTCGTCGCTGAGCGAGAGGATGTACAGCAGCTTCTGGTACTCGGCGTGGTTGTCGCGATTGCCTTTGAGCGCGGTCTCGGCGAGCTCGGACAAGGTCTTGGCCGCCGTCTCCACGTGCGCGAACGAGGCGTTGGGCTCCAGCGCGCGGGCGAGGATGCGCGCGCGGTTGCTCTGCAGCGCTTGGAGTTGTTGCAGCGAATGGTTGCGGGTGCTGGTCATGCGCGCTCCTTGGCGTGCGCCGTGCGGAATGGGTTCAGTGGACGGGCTGTTGCTGCATCTGGCGCCACAACATGTCGAAGTAGGCGCGGTTGATGTCGAAGTGGCGGGTCAGCGACTGCATGAAGGTGCGCTGGAAGGATTCGTCGTGGGCGAACTTGGCGATCAAGTCCCACATCTCCTCGGTGTCGATCTCGTCCTGGGTGCCGTGCAGGCGATGGAACTCGCACGGACCCTCCGGCACGCCCATCCGCTGCAACAGCTGGTAGATCCGCAGATGGTTGACGCAACTCACCGACTCGACCGCGTACAGCAGCGACAGCCCCCAGGCGACGTCGGTGTGGCGGACGCAGCGGATGCGGTTGTTGAGGTAGGCCATTTCCAGCGGATCGAGCGAGGCGAAGTCGATCCGCAGCGGGATTTCGAAGTGCTCCATCAGCTGCGCGAGCAGCGCCGGATGCGAGCGGTCGGGCGTTTCCGCGCCGGCTTCGCCGTAGAGATTGCGGTAGAACACCGAGGCGTCGTGGATGGCCTCGAAGCGGAACGCGAGTTCGGCCAGCAAGCTGTAGAAGTTGTACGAGCGGGTCCAGTGGTGCTGCAGGAACAAGCGCACGTCGCGGTGCGGCGGCGTGCCCTGGAACAAGTGCAGCGACATCGGGTGCTTGACCCGGGTGCGCGTTTGAATCTCCGCGTCGATCCTGGCGCGGAACTGATCCACCGGCAGAAAGGTGAAATCGGTCAGCTCGGGAGCGAAGCGGTCTTCGACCCGATAGATCTGGCTCGCCAACCAACGCCGGGTCGGTTCGGTGGCCGGATCGCCGGGAATATGCAGCTGCAGAAGAATGGATTGGTAGTGCGCGTAAGCCTCGGCGTCTCCGGACAGCCCGCGCTCGGCGAGCGCGGTCAGCGCATCGGCGGCGACGGCGACGCGGGCGTGCGTGGCGCCCGGCTGCAGCGCTTGGTCCAACAAGGCCGAAGCCTCGCCGGTGTTCGCCCCGGCCGGATGGGAGAACGTGCGAGGGTGTTGCGCATCGCGAAACGTGCTGATTTCGTTCATGAGTGTCCCCGTTTGCTGGCGAAGGGTCGCTGGCTGCGAATCGGCGGCGCGCAAGCGGCCGCGCCGCGATCCGGTCGCGACCTGATGGGTGTGCAATCGATGATGCGAAAGGCCGCGCCCAGTCTCCGCGTTATCCGCGGAATCGGCGCTCTATCGGCGCGCGGCCGTTGCTGCGTGTTGCGCGGTCCCCTGCAGTCCGCGCGGTTCGGGCTTTGCCCCTGGCCCGATGGAACTCAGCGTGCGGCGGTAGCGACGAAGGTTTGCAGGCAACCCGCCGAGCAGAAGAAGTGGTCGACGCCTGCCTGCGCGGTGCGGTACGGCGTGGTTTGCGGATCCACCTGCATGCCGCAGATCGGGTCCAGGCCGCTGAGCGCGGGAGCCGGCGCCGTGTCCTGGCACGTCCGCGCGGCGGAGCAACACTCGCGCGCGGCGTTGCCGCTGGTGTCGGACGGCTTGTCCGAGGATTGCGAACCGCTCATGTTTTCATCCCCTCCCAGGGCGTTGAGAATCGGACAGCATTCGACCGCTCCGTGGCCGGGACACGAATTGAGCAGCATCCGTAGCCCGTTGCGTATGCGGGTGAGTTCGACGATCTTGGATTCCAGGTCGGCCAGCTTCTGGGTCGTGGTGGCCTTGACCCCGGCCATGTCGCCGCCGCGGCGGCTGGACAAGGCCAGCAGTTCGCGGATTTCTTCCAAGGTGAATCCAAGCGTTTTAGCGCGACGCACGAACTGCAGGCGGGCGATGTCCTTGGCCTCGAAGCGCCGATAGCCCGACAGTTGCCGCATCGGCAGCGGCAACAATCCGCGTCGTTCGTAGTAACGCACGGTGTCGATCCCGACCCCGGCGCGTTGCGCGAGCTCGCCAATCTTCATTGCGCACCTCCATGTCCACAGTGGCGGTATTGGGGCAGTGTCCGGCCTGGACTATAGTCCAGAGTCAAGCCTTCGCTTGGTCTCGATTCGGGGTCAAACCGCAACGAATGCATCGTCGTCGACGTGACTTCAATCCCGTTTCGATACTATTGTCTCGACCTTCCCCGCGTGGGAAGGCCGATGAAGATCGGCGGCCGCCATCGCGTCGATCGTCTGCCCGGATGCCTGGCGATCATTGCGCATCGATCACTTAGAAAGAGAGCAGCGCCGTCTTGATTCAGTGTTCCGTCGTCGTCGATTCGTTGCTGCGCGGCCGCGCCCGGCCGTATACGCGTCCGGGCAGCGTCAGCGCGATCGCCAAGATGCCGTTCGAAGGGCCGGTGCGGGTCGACACCCTGGGCTTGCAGGGCGATGAGCAAGGCGATCTTCGCTATCACGGCGGCGAGGACAAAGCGGTGCATCACTACCCGCGCGATCACTACCCGTGGTGGCGCGAACAGATCGGCGAGCATCCGCTGTTGCGCGAGCCCGGCGCGTTCGGCGAGAACTTCAGCAGCCACGGGCTGGATGAGACCCTGGTGTGTCTGGGCGATCGCTACCGCATCGGCGCGGTGGTGCTGGAAGTGAGCCAGGGCCGGCAACCGTGCTGGAAGCTCAACGACCGTTTCGGCGTCGCCGACATGGCGCGGCGGGTGCAAGCCAGCGGCCGCACCGGTTGGTATTACCGGGTGGTCCAAACCGGTGAGATCGCCGCCGGCGAAACTCTGGCGCTGGTCGAGCGGCCGTGGCCGCAGTGGACGCTGCAGCGCATCGCCACGATGTTGTACACGCGCACGCTGGATCTGGATGAGTTGCGCGCCGCCTTGGCGCTGCCGCTGGTGCCGTCGTGGCGCAAGCTGGTGCAGGCGCGGCTGGCGCGCGGCGCGGTCGAGGATTGGCGGCCGCGCATCGATGGGCCGGCGGCGGACTGAACCGGCGCGGCCACTACGCAATCAACGGAACCCCCGCATGAGCGCGATCAAATTCTCCAACGAAGAAAAAGCGCTGCTGGCCGCCAAGCTGCAGCGTTACTTCAGCGAGGAGCTGAGCCAGCAGATCGGCCGCTTCGACGCGGAGTTCCTGCTCGATTTCATTTCCGAGGAAATCGGCGGCTACTACTACAACCGCGGCTTGTACGACGCGCAGGCGGTGCTGTCGGCCAAGCTGGACGATCTGGGCGATGCGATCCTGCAGTTGGAGCAGCGCACCGATTTCAAGCGCTGAGCGCGATCAACCCGCAGGCTGAACCGGCACGGCGCCGCCGGCGAAACACGCCCGCGCCGGCGTGCTGACGATCAGCACCGCTTCCTGCTTGAAGCGCCGTTTGTATTCGTCGGCGATTTCGACCACGCGCTGGCGTTCTTCGGCGGTGTCGGGGTGGATCAGATCGATCGCGCGCGAATCTTCCTGTTCGACTTGGCCGCTGTCGCCGCGCCATTGGCCGCGGGCTTGATACACCGTCAGCCCGGCGGGAAAACGCGGCGTCACCACCTCGGCCAGGAACGCCTGCCATTGCGCTTCGCTGACCGGGCCGTCCGGACTGTTCATGCCGAACAGCACCCGATCCTGCCGGCGTTGGTTGCAGGCGCTCGGATCGCCGGGCTTGACCGGCAGCGGCGCGAGCGAGGCGCAGGCGGTGAGGGCGCACAACAGCGTCGTCAGCAGCAACGGCTTGCAGGACATGGTCCGCATCTCCCGGGGATTGCGCCTATCTTGGCAGCAAGCGCGGGGACGCATCGGGCATGACGCTGTCGATCTGCGATGGCGGTCGCAGGCCGTTCAATAACCGAACAGCTCCGCCGGCGCGCCATGGTCCTGCGGCCAGGATTCCCAGGCCACATCGCCCGGCGCGACCGCTTCGTCGATCAGCGTCCAGCCGTCGCCTGCGCGCTTGAACAAGGCCGCGTAGGTGTCCGACATCGAGCCGGCCGCGGCTTGTTCGACGTAGGCGCTGGCGCTCCAGTTCGGGCGTTGGCCGTCGGCGCCGCGCATCTGCGCGCGCAGGAACGCCCAATCGCCGAGGCGGTCGAGTTCGTCCACGCGCAGGTTCAGCGCCAGGCCGGTGGCCTTGCGCGCTTGCGGAACCGCCAGTTCCAGCACCGCGCGGTAGTCCGCGTCGGCGGCGTTCAGGGCTTGCAGGCGAGGTTGTGCGAACGAATTCATGGCGCCTCCGCAGGCGAAAATTGCGACGAGCACGCCGCCGAGCATAACCGCGGACGGCCTCAGCGGTCCGCGCACCGCGCCGCGCGTTTGCGCAGCGGCGCGGCTGTACTTGGGTGCGGCCGCGCGCATGCGAGCAGCGACGCTCAACGTGGCCGCGACAGGATGTACCAATCGCCCGAGGCGCCGCCCCAGCTGATTTCCTGGGTGCCGTCGGCGTTGCGGTTGTTGGAGCCGATGAATTGCGGGCGGCCGTTGCCGTCCAGACCGGCGAACAACACCGTATGCGACTGCCGCGAGTTCTGCATGATCACCACATCGCCGGGCTTGGCCTGGCTGACGTCCACGCGTTGCCAGCCCTCGGCTTGCAGCTTGTCGCGCAGCACCCGCACCGAGTCGGTATGCCAGTCGATCGCGCCGGCTTTTTGCAGGCAGGCGGTGACGAAGTTGGCGCAGCACACGTTGCTGGGCACGTTCGGGTTCATCGGCAATTCGCCGCTGCGCTTGAGGTCGCTGGCGTCGCGGCCGATGTATTGCTTGGCGATCGCGGCGGCGTTGCCGTTGCCGGTGCCGCTGGGGCGTCCGGTTTTTTCCGGGCCTTCCACACCGCTGGGACCGCCGGGGCCGCCGCTGCCGCCCGGGCCGCCGCGGCCTTCGATGTTGAGGGTGCGGCCGGCGTAGATCAGGTCCGGGTCTTTGATCTGCGCGTTGAGCGACATCAAGCGCTCGATGCTGGTGCCGTAACGCAGGGCGATTTCGGACAGCGTGTCGCCGCGGATAATGTTGTGGATCATGGAGACTCTCCCGTCGGATTCGTTGAAGCCGGATTCGGAGAGCAGCCCCCTGACTGCGTTTGCGGGACAGTGTTGTGGCTCGGGCGCGGTTGCGGAAGTTGGGACGGACCCTAGCTAGGGTGATCCCGGGCATCGCAAGGTCGCGGGGGGCGTTAGCTCCCTGTAGGAGCGGCGTCCCACAGGGATTTCCTTCGGTCACGAGCCGCGACTGCGAAACCTCGCTTGCGTCGTATGCGCGATGTCGCGGTCGCGGCTCGCGCCGCTCCTACAGGGAGCTGTTGCGGCAACGCGGAATGAAAAACGGCGCGATCCGAAGATCGCGCCGTTTCACGGTTTCATGCGGCGCAGAAGCGTCTGCCGATCAATCGCCCAGCGTCAGCAACGAAGCGTTGCCGCCGGCCGCGGTGGTGTTGACGGTGATGGTCTTCTCGGTGGTGAAGCGCGGCAGGTAGTGCGGGCCGCCGGCCTTGGGGCCGGTGCCGGACAGGTTCTGGCCGCCGAAGGGCTGCACGCCGACCACCGCGCCGATCTGGTTGCGGTTGACGTAGCAGTTGCCGACCTTCACCCGCGCGCTGATCCGGTCGATGGTTTCGTCGATGCGCGAGTGGATGCCGAGGGTGAGGCCGTAACCGGTGGCGTTGATCGCGTCGATCACCGCGTCGAGCTGATCGGCCTTCCAGCGGATCACGTGCAGCACCGGGCCGAACACTTCCTTGTGCAACTGGTCCAGCGACTTCAGCGCGTACGCGCGCGGCGCGAAGAAGCTGCCGTGGGCGCTGTCGGCGTCGACCGGCACTTCGCCGATCTTGCTGGCTTCTTTGTCCATGCGCGCGGCATGGTCGACCAGCATCTTCAGCGCGTCTTCGTCGATCACCGGGCCGACGTCGGTCGACAGCAGGCCGGGGTTGCCGACCTTCAGCTCGGCCATCGCGCCGGCGAGCATGTGGGTGACCTTGTCGGCGATGTCGTCCTGCACGAACAGCACGCGCGCGGCCGAGCAGCGCTGGCCGGCGGAGGTGAAGGCCGAGCCGATCGCGTCCTTGACCAGTTGTTCCGGCAGCGAGGACGAGTCGGCGATCAGCGCGTTCTGGCCGCCGGTTTCGGCGATCAGCACGCCGATCGCGGCATCGCGCGCGGCCAGCGCGCGGTTGATCGCGCGCGCGGTGTCGGTGGAACCGGTGAAGGCCACGCCGGCCACGCGCGGATCGCGGGTCAGCGCCGCGCCGACGGTGGCGCCGTCGCCGGGCAGGAACTGCAGCACCGCTTCGGGCACGCCGGCTTCGTGCAGCAGCTTGACCGCGTAGTAGCCGATCAGATTGGTCTGCTCGGCCGGCTTGGCGATGACGCTGTTGCCGGCGGCGAGCGCGGCGGAAATCTGGCCGGCGAAGATCGCCAGCGGGAAGTTCCACGGGCTGATGCAGACGAACACGCCGCGGCCGGACAGGTGCAGGGTGTTGGATTCGCCGGTCGGGCCGGGCAGGGCTTCCGGCGCGAACAGCTTGCGCGCCTGGGCGGCGTAGTAGCGCAGGAAGTCGACCGCTTCGCGCACTTCGGCGACGCCGTCGGGAATGGTCTTGCCGGCTTCCTTGGTGCACAGCGCGATGTACTGCGGCATGCGCTGTTCGAGCAGGGTGGCGGCGTGTTCCAGGATCGCGGCGCGGCTGGCGGCCGGGGTCGCGTCCCAGCTTTCCTGCGCGGCGACCGCGTTCTTCAGCGCCAGCTCGACCGTGGCGCTGTCGGCGGCTTTCCACTGGCCGACGATTTCGCGGCGGTCGGCCGGATTGGTCACGGCGATGTCCGGGCCGGCCGGATTCGCGCCCGGCACCAGCGGCGCGGCGCGCCAGTCGGCGGAAGCGGCGGCGTTGACGTCGGCGGCGAGGGTCTGCAATTGCTGATCGTTGGCGAGATTGACGCCCATGGAATTGGTCCTGTCGAAGCCGAAGCTGCGATACAAATCTGCGGGAAGAGGAATGCGCGGATGCGGGATGCTGTCGAAGCCGGAGACGGTTTCGACCGGGTCCTGGATCAGCTCGTCGATGGCGATGGCTTCGTCGGTGATGCGGTTGACGAAGCTGGAGTTGGCGCCGTTTTCGAGCAGGCGGCGGACCAGGTACGGCAGCAGGTCTTCGTGCGAGCCGACCGGCGCGTACACGCGGCACGGCGCGTTCAAGCGGTCGGCCGGGATCACTTCGGCGTACAGGTCGTCGCCCATGCCGTGCAGCTTCTGGAACTCGAAGTGCTTCTCGCGGCCCATCGCCTTGGCGCGCTGGTGGATGGTGGCGATGGTCTGGGCGTTGTGGGTGGCGAACATCGGATAGATCGCATCCGAGGCTTCCAGCATGCGCCGCGCGTTGGCCAGATACGACACGTCGGTGTTGGGCTTGCGGGTGAACACCGGGTAGCCGGTTTGGCCGTCGACCTGGGCGCGCTTGACCTCGCTGTCCCAGTACGCGCCCTTGACCAGGCGCACCGGGATGCGGCGGCCGGTCTTGCGGGCCAGATCGGCGATGAAGTCGATCGCTTCCGGCGCGCGCTTTTGGTACGCCTGGATCGCCAGGCCGTAGCCTTCCCAGCCGTCGAGCGACTTGTCGCTGTAGGCCGCGGCGATCAGATCCAGCGACATTTCCAGGCGGTCGGCTTCTTCGGCGTCGATGGTGAAGCCGATGCCGTAGCTCTTGGCCAACTGCGCCAGTTCCAGCACGCGCGGGGTCAGTTCGGCGAAGACGCGTTCGCGCTTGGCGTGTTCGTAGCGCGGGTGCAGCGCCGACAGCTTGACCGAGATCGACGGCGTGGCGAACACGTCGGCCTGCAGATAATTGCCGCTCTTGCCGATGGCGTGGATCGCGTCGCGATAGGCCTGCTGGTAACGCAGCGCGTCCTTGGTGGTCAGCGCGCCTTCGCCGAGCATGTCGAAGGAGTAGCGGTAGTTGGCGTTGTCGCCCTTCTTCGAACGCGACAGCGCCTCGCCGATGGTGCGACCCATGACGAACTGGTGGCCCATGATCCGCATCGCCTGGCGCACGGCCAGACGGATCACCGGTTCGCCGACCCGGCCGACCAGACGCTTGAAGGCGTTGTGCACGTCGCGCTTGGTGTCGTCGGCCAGATCGACCAGCTTGCCGGTCAGCATCAGGCCCCAGGTCGAGGCGTTGACCAGCACCGAGTCCGATTGGCCCAGGTGGCGCTTCCAGTCGGCGTCGCCGAGCTTGTCGCGGATGAGTTTGTCCGCGGTCTCCTGGTCCGGAATGCGCAGCAGCGCTTCGGCCACGCACATCAGCAGCACGCCCTCATCGCTGCCCAGGTCGTACTGGCGCATGAAGGCTTCGATCGCGCCCTGGTCCTGGGCGCGGGCGCGCACCCGCTTGACCAGATCGGCCGCGGTCGCCTGGGCGGCGGCGCGGTCGGCGTCGGGCAGGCGGGCGAGTTCGAGCAGGTGGCGCACGTGCTCGGCTTCGTCGCGGACCCAGCCGGCGGTCAGCGCGGCGCGCGGGCCGTGGGTGGGCGGCGGCAATTCGGGACTGATCATTGCGTTCGACAGCGGCTGGGCGCCGGGACGCGGCGGCGAGCCGTCGCTGGCGACGGTGGAGGAGGCGTTGATGGACATCGGGCCCGGGACTGGGGTGGGAAGTCCGCCATTTTAGAGCTTTCTCTCGGGCGCCATCTGCACTTTTTCGGCCGGTTGCCGGGCCGGTCGCCCGTGCGTGGGAGTACTGTCGCCGGCCTCGCCGGGTTGGGTGCGTGGGGTCGTTGCGGCGGGGCTGGCGCGGGCCGGCCGCGCCGGATCGCCACCGGAACTTGCATCCGTCACGTTTGCGCGGCCCGTTTCGCGAAGCCGAACAGTCGGCCGAACCTGGGCCGAAACCGCGTCGCTGCGGGCTTCGCGCGGTTTTCGCCCAGCAGGCTCGGCACAAGTGGCGGGTTGCCGCAGGGCGGGTCGGCCGCTACCATTTCTCGGTTATCCGTAGCGCCGATGCCGGCGTGATGGGCCCGGCCAGGGCTCGCCAGCCACCTTTAGCCCCCGCACGGCCCGTTCGCCCTTTCAGGCGCGGCCGGCCCAGGGAGCGGAGGCAGCCCGCGGAGCGCGTTAGATCACCACACTGATTTTTCGGGGCTCGAACTGATGAAAGCCGGTCGTTTCAAGCAGTGGGCAGCGGGCATCGCCATGATGGCGCTGCCGGTCCTCGCGTTTGCTCAGGCTGCGGACCCTAAGCCGTGGCAGCTGAATATGGGCAAAGGCGTCACCGCCCAGTCGATGAACGCCTACTCGGCCCACATGCTCGCGCTGTGGATCTGCGTGGTGATCGGCATCCTGGTCTTCGGCGCGATGGCCGTGGCCATGTTCAAGTTCCGCAAGTCCAAGGGCGCCGTGCCCGACAAGGACTTCACCCACAGCACCAAGCTGGAGATCGTCTGGACGGTCGTGCCGGTGGCGCTGCTGGTGCTGATGGCCTTCCCGGCCACCAGCAAGCTGATCAACATGTACGACACCCGCGAGTCGGTGATGACCGTCAAGGTCACCGGCGTGCAGTGGATGTGGAAGTACGAGTACCTCAACGAGGGCGTGACCCTCACCAGCCGCCTGGACCGCAAGAGCGACCAGCTGCGCCAGAGCGGCAAGCTGGTCACCAAGGCCGACCACGAGCACTACCTGCTCGACGTCGACAACGTCCTGGTGCTGCCGACCGACACCAAGATCCGCTTCGTGATCACCGCCGACGACGTGATCCACGCCTGGTGGGTGCCGGCGCTGGGCTGGAAGCAGGACGCGATCCCGGGCATCGTCAACGAGGCCTGGACCGACATCAAGGAACCGGGCATCTACCGCGGCCAGTGCGCCGAGCTGTGCGGCAAGGACCACGGCTTCATGCCGATCGTGGTGCGCGCGGTGCCCAAGGCCGAATACCAGCAGTGGCTGGCCGAGCAGAAGGCGAAGAACGCGCCCGCCGCTGCGCCCGCGCCCGCCGCCGCTCCGGCTGCTGCGCCTGCCGCCGCCCCGACCCAAGCCGCTCCGGCTGCGGCCGCGGCGACCACCCCGAACTCCGACGCCCCGACCGCCGCCCCCAAGGGCGCCGCGGTCGCGGGTTGATCGTCAAGCATTAATCAGAGGTAGGCCATGGCAGCCACGCACCCCGTCGCCGATCACCACGATCATCACGATGACCATACCCACAAGCAGGGTTTCGTCGAGCGTTGGTTCTTCTCGACCAACCACAAAGACATCGGCACGCTGTATCTGATTTTCAGCTTCGTGATGTTCATCATCGGCGCGGCCATGTCGGTGGTGATCCGCGCCGAACTGGCCGAACCGGGCCTGCAGCTGGTCAAGCCCGAGTTCTTCAACCAGATGACCACCATGCACGCGCTGGTGATGATCTTCGGCGGCGTGATGCCGGCCTTCGTCGGCCTGGCCAACTGGATGATTCCGCTGCAGATCGGCGCGCCGGACATGGCGCTGCCGCGCATGAACAACTGGTCGTTCTGGATCCTGCCGTTCGCCTTCACCCTGCTGCTGATGACCCTGTTCCTGCCGGGCGGCGCGCCGGCCGGCGGCTGGACCCTGTATCCGCCGCTGTCGCTGCAGGGCGGCTCCAACGTGGCCTTCGCGATCTTCGCCATCCACATGATGGGCATCAGCTCGATCATGGGCGCGATCAACGTCATCGCCACCATCCTCAACATGCGCGCCCCGGGCGTGGACCTGTTGAAGATGCCGATCTTCTGCTGGACCTGGCTGATCACTGCGTTCCTGCTGATCGCGGTGATGCCGGTGCTGGCGGGCGCGGTGACGATGCTGCTGACCGACAAGTTCTTCGCCACCTCGTTCTTCAACGCGGCCGGCGGCGGCGACCCGGTGATGTTCCAGCACATCTTCTGGTTCTTCGGTCACCCCGAGGTCTACATCATGATTCTGCCGGCGTTCGGCGTGGTGTCGGAGATCATCCCGACCTTCAGCCGCAAGCCGCTGTTCGGTTATCAGGCGATGGTCTACGCCACCGCCTCGATCGCCTTCCTCTCGTTCATCGTGTGGGCGCACCACATGTTCACCGTCGGCATGCCGCTCGGTGGCGAGATCTACTTCATGTTCGCGACCATGCTGATCGCGGTGCCGACCGGCGTGAAGGTGTTCAACTGGGTCACCACCATGTGGCGCGGCTCGATCTCGTTCGAGGCGCCGATGCTGTGGGCGATCGCGTTCGTGATCCTGTTCACCATCGGCGGTTTCTCCGGCCTGATGCTCGCCATCGTGCCGGCCGACTTCCAGTACCACGACACCTACTTCGTGGTCGCGCACTTCCACTACGTGCTGGTGACCGGCGCGCTGTTCTCGATCATCGCCGCGGTCTACTACTGGTGGCCGAAGTGGACCGGCCGCATGTACAGCGAGCCGCTGGCCAAGTTCCATTTCTGGTGGACGATGGTCTTCGTCAACCTGCTGTTCTTCCCGCAGCACTTCCTGGGCCTGGCCGGCATGCCGCGCCGCATCCCGGACTACAACGTGGTGTTCGCCGACTGGAACCTGATCAGCTCGATCGGCGCGTTCGGCATGTTCCTGACCCCGTTCATGATGCTCGGCATCCTGTGGCATTCGAAGGTCGCCGGCGCCAAGGCCGACGCGCGTTCGTGGGAAGCGGCCAAGGGCCTGGAGTGGACCGTGCCGAGCCCGGCGCCGCACCACACCTTCGGCACGCCGCCGGTCATCCGCGACGGCGATCTGGCCCACGGCGACATCACCCATTGATCCAGAATGGGTGAGCGGCGGCGCGCCGGGTCGGTAACGACCGCGGCGGCCCCGGCCATCCGAGACGGAGAGTCATGACCCAGCCCAACGATCAGCACGATCTCGCCCAACGCCGTTCGGCCGCCCGCCGCACCGCGCTGTGGTTCGGGCTGGCCGCGGTGGCGGTGTATGCGTTGTTCATCCTCAGCGGCGTGCTCGGCGCGACGGGGGCTTTGTGAGCGACGCCGGTGCTCCGCGCGATTCCTCGAAGGACCTCGAACAGGTCCAGGCCGAGCAGGCGCGGCTGGACCAAGCGCGCGTGCAAGCCAGCCCGAAGATGACCCGGCTGATGGTGTTCGTCGCCCTGGGCGCGTTCGCCTTCACCTTCGCCTTGGTGCCGATGTACCGGATCGCCTGCGAAAAGGTGTTCGGCATCCGCCTGGACCGCGGCGCGGTCGCCGACGCCGGTCAGGGCATGAAGCCGGTGGCCGACCGGCTGGTGACGGTGCAGTTCGACGGCAGCGTCAATTCCAAGCTGCCGTGGGACTTCAAGCCCAACCAGTTCAGCATGAAGGTGCGTCCGGGCGAGCAGTACGAGACCACCTACCACGCCCGCAACGCCACCGACCGCGCCATCGTCGGCAGCGCCTCGCCCTCGGTGGCGCCGGCGCGCGCGTCGGGCTATTTCAACAAGACCGAATGCTTCTGCTTCACCGCCCAGACCTTGCAGGCCGGCGAAGTGCGCGAAATGCCGGTGCGTTTCATCGTCGACCCGAACCTGCCGGCCGACGTGCACACCATCACGCTGTCCTACACTTTCTTCAAGAACGACGTGCTCACCGCACGGCTGCAGCAAGGCGCGGTCTCCAAGACGCCGTCCTCGCCGCTGGCCGCGCCTTGAGCTGGCTCAGCACCACTTTAATCACGGAACGCCGCCATGGCCCACGCTCACACGCCAGACGCCAACATCTACTTCGTCCCGCATAGCAGCCGCTGGCCGTTCCTCGGTTCGATCGGTCTGTTCACGACCATGATCGGCGTCGCCAGCTGGCTCAACGAAGTCAGCTGGGGCAAGCCCACCTTCTTCGTCGGCATCGCGATGATGATCGGCGTGCTGTTCGGCTGGTTCGGCGATGTGATCCGCGAATCGGTGCGCGGCAACTACAACAAGCAGGTCGACGTGTCCTTCCGCATGGGCATGGTCTGGTTCATCTTCTCCGAAGTGATGTTCTTCGCCGCGTTCTTCGGCGCGCTGTTCTACGCGCGCACGCTGGCCTTGCCGTGGCTCGGCGGCGACGGCGACGGCGTGATGACCAACAGCCTGCTGTGGCCGGACTTCAGCGCGGCCTGGCCGAGCAGCGGCCCGGCCGGCGTCGGCGGCAGCTTCCAGACCATTCCGGCCTGGGGCCTGCCGCTGCTCAACACCCTGATCCTGTTGACCTCCGGCAGCACCGTGACCGCCGCGCACCACGCGCTCAAGGGCGGCCACCGCAAGGCGCTGCTGTTCTGGCTGGGCCTGACCGTGGCGCTGGGCTGCCTGTTCCTGTTCTTCCAGGCCGAGGAATACATCCACGCCTACACCGAGCTGAACCTGACCCTGGGTTCGGGCATCTACGGTTCGACCTTCTTCATGCTCACCGGCTTCCACGGTCTGCACGTGACCCTGGGTACGCTGATGCTGGCGATCATCTGGTTCCGCTGCCTGAAGGGCCATTTCGACAAGGACAACCACTTCGCGTTCGAGGCGGTGGCCTGGTACTGGCACTTCGTCGACGTGGTCTGGCTGGGCCTGTTCCTGTTCGTGTACGTGCTGTAAGCGCGACGACGCGATACGGTAAAATCACGACGAAGGCCGGCGCTGCCGGCCTTTCGTTTTTGTGGTGGTTGGGCGGGTTGGGCTTTGCCGCGGTTGTCGCGGGCGTGGCCGAAGACGTGTAATTCGGATGGATGCATTCCTACCAGAACGTCATTCCCGCGAAGGCGGGAATCCAGAGCCAAGAGTCTTTAGCGCCATCTCTCCAGGTCGTCATTCCCGCGAAAGCGGGAATCCAGCGATTGAAACGTTCTCGCACGAAAGGCACTGGATGTTCGGCTCCGCCGAAGTAAAGCGGAGCCCGCCTTCGCGGGAATGACGGTCTGGAGAGAGACGTCAGATCGTCAGTATCCAGACGCCGAGCAAGGTTGTTCGATTCGGCTCGTAACCATCAGGCAAGACCGGCTCAATTCGGATTGGACCCCACGCCATGCGGCGTGATCCAACCCATATAGATCGCCAGGATGATGATCAGAATCAACGCCACGGACAGCACGATACGACGGGTCAGCGCGTTGACGGTGCGCTTGCTCTGCCCCTTGTCCACCAGCATGTAATACAGACCGGCGCCCAGATTCCACACGATGACGATCAGGAAGGCGACAACCAGCAGGATCTTCAGCGACTCGTTCATCGCGGCCTCCTCGGGTGCGCGCGGCGCGCGCGCGGATGCGATCGGCGGATTATCGCAGTTCGGCCGGCCGCGCGTGCGTGCCGGAGGCCGCCGATGAAGGCGCGCGGCGGGTATTGGTTCGGCTGGATCCTGGCGCTGGCGACGATCGCGCTGTTCGTGCACCTGGGGCTGTGGCAGGCGCGGCGCGCGGTCGAGAAGCAGGCCATGCTCGATGCCGCCGCGGCGGTGTTGAAAGATCGCATCCCGCGGCCGTTGTCCGCCGCCGGCGACGCCGCGCGCGTTCGCGCCTACGACTGGGCCGCGGGCCTGGGCCATTTCGACGACCGCGGCGCGTTGCTGCTGGACAACCAGCAGCGCGGCGGCCGCGCCGGCGTGCGCGCTTATCGGATCTTCGTGCCCCAGCAGGGCGAGCCGTTGCTGGTCGATCTGGGCTGGCTGCCGCTGGGCGGCGACCGCAAGCTGCCGGTCATCGCCCAGCCCGAGGGCGAACTGGCGCTGTCGGGCCTGCTGACCGCGCCGCCCTCGAGCGGCATCGCGCTCGGGCCGGGCATCGGCCGCGAAGGCCAGCAATGGCTGCTGACCCGGGTCGATCCGGCCGCGATCGCGCGCGAGACCGGCCTGTCGGTGCCGCTGGCGCCGCGGGTGCTGCGCCTGGACCCCGCGCTCAAGCTCGGCTACGAGCGCGATCTGGAATTGCTCGCCAACACCCTGCCGCCCGAGCAGCACCGCGGCTACTCGCTGCAGTGGTTCGCGCTGGCCGCGGCGGTGTTGGCGACCGCGTTGATCCTCACATTCCGCCGCAAGCGGACCCGTCCGGAGTCCGACCGACCATGACCGATCCCAAGCAACCCGCCTCCGCCGATCCGGCGTTCCTGCGCCAGCGCAATCGCAACCGCTGGGTGCTGATCCTGATCGCCGCGTTCTTCTTCGTGCCGATGCTGATCGCCGGCCTGCTGCGCTTCACCGATCATCATCCGGCGGTGAACCGCCAGCACGGCGAGTTGCTGGAGCCCAAGCCGGACCTGCGCGCGCTGAGCCCGCGGCTGGCCGACGGCCAGACGTATGCGTGGAATCCGCCGGCGCGGGTCTGGCGCATCCTGGTCGCGCCGCCGGCCGATTGCGCCAAGCGCTGCGTCCGATTGTCGCGCCAGCTCGACACGGTCTGGCAGCTGTTCGGCAAAGATGCGGACCGGGTCGAGCTGCTGTGGATCGGCGAGCCGCCGGCCGGCGCGGCGCGTCCGGCCTCGCTGCGGGTGCTGGCGCCGGCGCCGGAACTGCGCGCCCGGCTGCCGCGCGCGGACGACCCGGCCGGGCCGCCGGTGTATGTGGTCGACCCGAACGGCTTCGTGATTCTGCGTTACCCTCCCGGCTTCGAACCGGGCGGCCTGCGCGCCGATCTGGCCAAACTGCTGAAATTGATGTGACCGGCACGCCGGCGCGGGGCGCCGGCGACCGGGTCGCGAGCATCGAGCGGGAACGAGTTTTCGAATGAGCGTAAACAGCATCACCGGCCTGGGCGGTTCCGGTCCGGCCTTGACCAGCATGAACAAGCATTTCCACCGCATCGCCTGGCTGGCGGTGGCGCTGGCGTTGTGCGTGATCGTTTTCGGCGCGTTCGTGCGCCTGTCCAACGCCGGCCTGAGTTGCCCGGATTGGCCGACCTGCTACGGCCGCGCCGCGTGGCCGACCCACGCCGCCGACGCCGCCGACCACGTCGCCACCCAGATCCGTCCGGTCGAAGTGCACAAGGCCTGGCGCGAGCAGTTCCATCGCATGATCGCCGGCCTGCTCGGCGTGCTGGTGCTGACT
This sequence comes from Pseudomonas sp. CGJS7, assembly GCF_036961695.1. NCBI lineage: Bacteria > Pseudomonadati > Pseudomonadota > Gammaproteobacteria > Pseudomonadales > Pseudomonadaceae > Pseudomonas > Pseudomonas sp. CGJS7. Next base: position 26,003 of record NZ_JBAMDI010000058.1, read on the forward strand.
CTGGCGCTGGTGTCGGCGCGCCGCCGCAACAAGGGCGTGTTGCAAGTGATCGCGGCGGCGGCGGTGATCGCCATCGCCATTGCGCTATACATGAAAGGCCAGCACGTGGCCGCGTCGGCGTTGGCGATCGTGGGCGAGGGCATCTTGCTGGCCGCGGCGCTGCGATGGAGCAACACCGATCTGTCGCGGGCGTCGTCGCTGACCTTGGCGGTGATCATCTTCCAGGCCCTGCTGGGCATGTGGACGGTGACCTGGCTGCTCAAGCCGATCGTGGTGATGGCGCATCTGCTCGGCGGCTTGCTGACCTTCTCGCTGTTGGTGTGGATCGCCTGGCGCGCGATCAATCAACCGATCCGGCTGGCCGACGCGACCGGCGTGCGCCGCCTGATCATGATCGGCATCGCCTTGCTCGGCGTGCAGATCGCTCTGGGCGGCTGGACCAGCGCCAATTACGCGGCGCTGGCCTGCGGCAATTTCTTCCCGACCTGCGTCGGCCAGTGGTGGCCGCGCCACGATTTCGCCGAAGCCTTCGTGCTGTGGCGCGGAATCGGCGTGGACTACGAGGGCGGCATCCTCGACGGCGAGGCGCGCATCGCCATCCAGCTTTCGCATCGGATCATGGCGGTGGTGGTGTTCTTCTACCTGCTCGGCCTGGCGGTGAAGTTGCTGCGCACCCCGGGCATGCGCGGCTGGGCCACGCTGCTGATCGCGCTGACCCTGCTGCAAGTCGCTCTGGGCATCGCCAACGTCAAGCTGGGCCTGCCGCTGGCGGTCGCGGTGGCGCACAACGGCGGCGCCGCGCTGCTGTTGTTCGTGTTGGTGTCCTTGCTCGCGCGCCTGCGCACGCCGGAGCCGTGATGAACGCCGCCAGCCGCCCCACCGCCAAGCAGTACTGGGATCTCACCAAGCCGCGCGTGGTCGCGCTGATCGTGTTCACCGCCATCGTCGGCATGTTCCTGGCGGTGCCGGGCTGGCCGCCGCTGAAGGAATCGGTGCTCGGCTTCCTCGGCATCTGGCTGGCCGCCTCGTCGGCCGCGGCGATCAATCAGCTGCTGGATTCGCGCATCGACGCGAAGATGGCGCGGACCTCGTGGCGGCCGATCGTGGCCGGGCAAGTCACCCCGACCCAGGCGCTGGTCTTCGCGCTGGTGTTGGCGGCGTTGTCGATGGCGATCCTGGTGCTGTGGGTCAACACCATCACCGCGGTGCTGACCTTCGCTTCGCTGATCGGTTACGCGGTGATCTACACCGTGTACCTCAAGCGCGCCACGCCGCAGAACATCGTCATCGGCGGCATCGCCGGCGCGGCGCCGCCGCTGCTGGGCTGGGCCGCGGTCACCGGCATGCAAGGTCCGTGGGATTGGGCGCATGCGCTGTTGCTGGTGCTGATCATCTTCGTGTGGACGCCGCCGCATTTCTGGGCCTTGGCGATCTTCCGCCGCGCCGACTACGCGCGGGCGATGGTGCCGATGCTGCCGGTCACCCACGGCGTGCAGTACACGCGCTGGCAGATCCTGTTCTACACCGTGCTGCTGGTGGCGGTGACCGTGCTGCCGTGGGCGGTGGGCATGAGCGGCTTGTTCTACCTCGGCGGGGCGATGGTGCTGGGCGCGATGTTCCTGTACTACGCCTGGAAGCTGATGGACCCGCCGGACGAGTTGTATGCGATGAAGGTGTTCAACTACTCCATCGTCTATCTGATGGCGCTGTTCGCGTTCCTGCTGATCGATCACTGGCTGTTGCCGGTGCTGCAGCCCGAAGCGAGCTTGCAGCTTCTGCCGGTCCGCTGACGCGGGCCACCTTCCCGCGCCGCGCCGGATCAAACTGAAAGTGCGCGCCGGCATCGGCTACCGAGCCGGTCGCCGCGGCGCTGCGTGCACTGGCGGAGCGCCGCCGTCGCATGCCTATACTCGCAGCACTTTTCGCTGGGGGGCGCAGGTCATGACGATGGGTGGGGCGGTGCAGCACAAGCGCGAATCGCGCAAGCCGGGCAAACGCGCGTGGTCGGCGCTGTTGTTGATCGCGGCGGCGTTGCCGGCCGCGGCGCAGACGCAGGGTACGTTGTTGGTCACCGCCGAACGGCTGTTCGACAGCCGCAGCGGACGCACGGTCGAGCGGCCGCAGGTGTTGATCCGCGATGGGCGGATCGCTGAAGTCGGCCGCATCGGCGACGCCGCGCCCGAGGGCGTCAAACGCCTGGATCTGCCCGGCATGACCTTGCTGCCGGGCCTGATCGACATGCACACCCACATCGACGCCGATCCGCAGTACGGCGGCTACACCTATCTGCAATTCGGCGACCGCTTCTGGTCGATGCTGTCGGTCAAGCACGCGCGCCAGACCCTGGACGCCGGCTTCACCACCATCCGCAACCTCGGCGCCGACGCCTGGAACGACATCGGCCTGCGTCAAGCCATCGACGAAGGCCAGATACCCGGCCCGCGCATCGTCGGCGCCGGTTACGGCTTCGGCGCGACCGGCGGCCATTGCGATTCGACCTTCTTCCCGCCGTCGATGGCGCAGCGCAATCCCTACAACGCCGACTCGCCCGAACAGGGCCGCCAGCGAGTGCGCGAGCTGCGCAAGTACGGCGCGACGGTGATCAAGATCTGCGCGACCGGCGGGGTGTTCTCGCGCAACACCGAACCCGGCCAGCAGCAGATGAGCCTGGAGGAGATGAAGGCGATCGCCGAGGAAGCGCACCAGTGGGGCCTGCGGGTGGCCGCGCACGCGCACGGCACCTCCGGGATCAAGGACGCGATCCGCGCCGGCATCGACACCATCGAGCACGCCAGCCTGATCGACGAAGAAGGCATCCGTCTGGCCAAGCAACACGGCACCTGGTTGTCGATGGACATCTACAACACCGACTACACCCAGGCCGAAGGCAAGAAAAACGGCGTGCTCGAAGACAACCTGCGCAAGGACCGCGAAGTCGCCGACATCCAGCGCGAAAACTTCCGCCGCGCGCATGCCGCCGGGGTCAAGCTGGTGTACGGCACCGACTCCGGGGTGTACCCGCACGGCCTCAACGGCCGCCAGTTCGCGGTGATGACCCGTTACGGCATGAGCGCGGCGCAGGCGATCCAGACCGCCACCTTCAACGCCGCCGACGCGCTGGGCCGCAAGGACCTCGGCATCGTCGAGGCGGGCCGCTGGGGCGATCTGATCGCGGTCGCGGGCGACCCGACCCAGGACGTGCGCTTGCTGGAATCGGTGCCGGTGGTGATCAAGGGCGGCGAGGTGGTCAAGGACGCGCGCTGAGCGCGTCCCGCCATCAATCCGCCGCTTCTTCCACCGCGGCTCGCATCGTCGCCTTGCGCGCATACCACTGCGCCAACTGCGCACAAACGATCAGCTGGATCTGATGGAAGATCATCACCGGCAACACGATCGCGCCGAGCGCGCCGCTGGCGAACAAAATCTTGGCCATCGGCACGCCGGTGGCCAGGCTCTTCTTCGAGCCGCAGAACACGATCGCGATTTCGTCCTCGCGCGAGAAACCCATCCGGCGCGCGGCGAAGGTGGTGGTCACCATCACCACCGCCAACAACAGCGCGCACACCCCGATCAGCACGTACAGCGCGATCAACGGCGTGCTCTGCCACAGCCCGCTGTTCATCGACGCCGAGAACGCGGTGTAGACCACCAACAACACCGTGCCCTGATCGGTGTAGCGCAGCACCGCGCGCTGGCGTTCGACCCAGCCGCCGATCCAGCGCCGCAGCAGATGCCCGGCCACGAACGGCACCAGCAACTGCAGCATGATCTTGCCGATCGCTTCGGTCGGATCGGCCATGCCGCCGTGCGCGCCGGCCAGCGCGCTCAGCAGCAAGGGCGTGAGGAACACGCCGAGCAGGCTCGACGCCGAAGCGCTGCACACCGCCGCGGGCACGTTGCCGCCGGCCATCGAGGTGAAGGCGATCGACGACTGCACGGTCGAGGGCAGGGTGCACAGGAACAGCAGGCCCAGGTACAACTCCGGCGTCAGCAGATGCCCGGACAACGGCTTGAGCGCCAGGCCCAGCAGCGGAAACAGGATGAAAGTGCTGGCGAAGATCACCAGGTGCAAGCGCCAGTGCAGCATCCCGGCGAGCACCGCTTCGCGCGACAGGCGCGCGCCGTGCAGGAAGAACAGCGCGGCGATGGCCAGGTCGGTGAAATCGTCCATCCACTGCGCTGGCAGGCCGTGCAGCGGGAATTTCCAGGCCAGCGCGACCGTGGCCAGCAGGGCCAGGGTGAAGGTGTCCACGCGCAGTCGCTTGAGCCAGGACATCGGTTGCCGCCTTGCCGAGAGGGAAGGGCGCTGAGCCGATGCGGTCGTCCTTAAGCGTGCGGCGTAGCGGGCCTGAGCCTAATTCTGGCCGGGGTTGGGTGTGGGGTCTATGTCGGGACGTGGCGGGCGGGGTTCAGGTGCGGGCGGTGGGGGGGCGCTGCTGGATTGATTGCGTAGGAGCAACAGCAAAATGGATTCCGGCTTTCGCCGGAATGACGGACTGGTGGATCGGCATGACCTCGCCGACTCCTCACTATCCCGTCATTCCGGCGAAAGCCGGAATCCATTTTGCTTTTGCTGTTGCTGTTGCCGTGGCGCGCTACCGAGAGAGCCGAAACGACGCAAAGCACCTGCGCACGTCCCGGCCCAAACCGCGACTCAAACCGGCCGCACCCGCTCGGCGATCTCCGCCGCGCTGTCGGGCGTGACATACCACTTGCCCGGTTCCTCGTACTCGAAGTCGATCGCCACCTCGGCCGCTTCGCGGTTGATCCGCACGATGCACACCCGCCACGGCGCCTTGTCCTTGGTCTGGGTGACCCGGCGCAGCTCTTCCAGGCGGTTTTCGATGTCCACCCCGGACGGCGTCAGCGCCTCGCCCGGCTGGCCTTTGTCGTAACGGAAGCCGTTGAGCCGGCTGATGCCTTCGCCGTACCAGGCGATCAACGAGTAGCCATCCCACGGGCGCTCGCTGGCCTTGGGATCGACCACGATCAAACGCGCGATTTCGCCGAGCAATTCGTCTCTGTTCATGTCCTGCCTTGTGGCCGTGTCGGTTGCCAACGTATCGATCCGCGCCGCGCCGATCAGGCGCTGGCGGCGATCATCTGGTCCATCTGCGGGGCGTCGACCCGGTCGTAATGCTGGCCGGCGCGGTTGTCGAAGCTCACGCGCTGATCGTAAACCCTGCCGCCGTCGCTCGGGTCGATGACCTCATAGGAAATGCGAACCCGGTCCGGTCGGTCGACGTTGCGCGGGGTCAGATCGATCTGGATCCGCACGTCCATGCCCTTGTCGACCCATGCCGCCCACTCGTTCTCCAGGGTCTTGTAGGCGCCCATGTTGAAGTTGCCGTTCTGCGGGAACAGGTTCTTCAGGCCCTGGTCGGTGACGAAGCGATGGCCGAACACGTGGCCGCCCTGGTCGCCGTCGACGCCGCGGTCGGCGGCGGCGCGCTGGGCGTCGGTTTCCGCGTCGCTGCGCTCGATCTTGCTGAACACGGTGCGCAGGGTGGCCTCGGCATGCACCGGACGGCCTTGCGCGTCGACGGTCCAGGTGGCGTCGTTGATCTCGCCGCTGTCGGGGTTGGTCACCACCGCGGAGATCTCGTGATTCGCGCCGGTGGACGCGCGGTTCAGGCCCAACGCGTCCTTGAGCGTGTCGATGAAGCTGTCGGCATCGCCACCCTCGCGCGGCAACGCGGCGTAGGCTTCGCGCACCTCGGCGCTGGCGCCGCGCTCGACCGCGGCGGCGATGGTGTCCCGGCCGAACGCGGTTTCCAGCTTGCGCAACTGGCCGGCGTCCAGGCGCCCGGCCAGATCGTTGGCCAGGGTTTGCCGCTCGGCCAGCGGCAGTGCATCGACCTGTTCGCGCAACACGGCCAGTTGCGGCGGCGCGAGCGCATCGACCTGGGCCCGCGCCTGCTCCGGCGCGGCCTGGGCCAGCGTTTCGGGCGTCGGCTGAACCGGCTCCAGCGGCGGCGGCAGGCGCAGGGCGGGGCCGGAGGAGATCGGGTCGGTCATGTCGGTGCCTGATCGGTACTTATCAGGCGCTCAAATTATCGACAAAGTGCGCCGCCACCCAGTGGGGAAAACCCCAGGAATCCGTGACGGTTCAATGACTTCGTACGATTCGGGCGGCGCCGCGCGGCCTTCGCGCGCGGCGCCGTATCGGTGCGGCCCTCAGCCGCCGATCAAATGCCGCTGCCAGAACTCCATCATCGCCGCGCCGAAGTAATCGGTATTGGCCTTCTTCTGAAAGCCGTGGCCCTCATCGTCGAACATCAGGAACCACACCGGCTGGCCGTTGCCGCGCACCGCTTTGACGATCTGCTCGGCCTCGGTATAGGGCACGCGCGGATCGTTCTTGCCCTGCGCCACGAACAAGGGCGAGGCGATCTTGCCGGCGTTCTTCAGCGGCGAGATGCGGTCGAACACCGCCTTCATTTCCGCAATGCGTTCGTCGCCGTATTCGGCGCGGCGCAGATCGCGGCGGTAGCTTTCGGTGTTCTTGAGGAAGGTGCTGAAATCGGAAATGCCGACCACGTCGACGCCGGCGCGGATGCGGTCGCTGTAATGGGTCAGCGAGGCCAGCACCATGTAACCGCCGTAACTGCCGCCGTACACGCCCACGCGCTTGGCGTCGAGCTCGGGTTGCTGGGCGATCCAGTCGAGCAGCGCGCCGATGTCCTTGACCGAGTCTTCGCGCTTTTCCGCATTGTCCAGGCCCAGGTAAGTGCGGCCGTAACCGGAGGAGCCGCGCACGTTCGGCACCAGCATCGCCACGCCGAGCTCGTTGGCCAGGAACTGCGCGTTGGCGCTGAAGGTCGGTTGCGATTGCGCTTCCGGGCCGCCGTGGATCTGGATCACCACCGGGACTTTCTTGCCGGCCGGCAAATTGGCGGGCTTGTAGTAGAACGCCGGGATGGTGCGCGGCTTTCCGTCTACTTGGTCGAAGGTCGGATAACGGATCAGGCTCGGCGCGACGAACTTCGCCGAATCCAGGCCGCCGACTTCGCTGCGGGTCCAGCGCTCCAGACGCGCGCCGGCCAGATCGATCACGTACACGTCGCTGGGCGAGGTCGCGGTGTTGATCGCCAGCGCGATGCGCTTGCCGTCGGGCGAGAACCCGGCGCGGCCGATCACGCCGATGGGCAAGGCGGGCAGGCGCACCGGCTTGTGGCCGGGCAGCGACAGCACATGCAGTTTGCCGATGCCGTCCTCGTTGCTGACGAACAACAGATGCTTGCCGTCGTCCGACAGCGCCAGCTGATCCACGTCCCACGGAATGTCCGCGCTGAGCACCTCGAACTTGCCGCTGGCCGGTTCGTGCCGGCGTAGCGTGCGGAACTCCTGCGGCTTGCCGTCGACCGGCTCGTCGGAAACGAAATACACCGCGCGGCCGTCGCGGGAGAAACGGAAATCGCTGATCGCGGCCTTGCCGCCGTCGACCGGGAACAAGGTCAGCTTGCCGCTGCCCAGATCGACCAGACCCGGATACGACTCGCTGGCCGACACGTACTTGATCACCAGCAATTGCTTGCCGTCGGGCGAGAAATCCTGCGCGCTCCAGTTGCCGCCCTCGGTCACCACCGCGCGCGCCTTGCCGGCGGCGAAGTCCATCGCCCACACGTCGGTGTCCTTGCCGTTGCGCACGGTGCTGCTGTACGCGAACTGCTTGCCGTCGCGCGAGAACAGCGGGTCTTCGTTGCGCGCCTTGCCGTCGGTGAGCAGGCGGGTCTGGCGGCTGGCCAGATCGAAGTAATACAACTGCCAGAACTCGTTGCCGCCGACGTCCTTGCCGAACACGAAGCCGTTGTCGGGCGCGGGCGCGGCGGTGAGCGAGTTGATCGGTTCTGCGTGGAAGGTCAGTTGCTCGCGCATGCCCAGCGGCTGGCAGACCCGATGGGCCTGGCTGGTTTCGGCGAAGCGGGTGCCGATCAGCAGACAGCCGTCCTGGGTCCAGCCGTTGAAGCTGGCGCCGCGGGTGTTCTGGTAGCGATTGAGCCGCTCGCTCAGTTCGGCCGGAATCGCCGGAACGTTTTCGCTGGTGCGATTGCCCTGGACCACGCGCTCGTTCGGCGCGGCCGCGCGCTGGGCGTGGGCGGTGCTCAAGCAGGCGCAGGCCAGCGCGGTGACGGTCAGGATCTGGCGCAACGGCATCGGCGTTCTCCCGGTAATGCGGACGGTGCGAGGGCCGCGTCCGGGCCGGAGCGCGGACGCATGGACCATGAGCTTAACGCCGCGCGGGCGTCCGGCGATCTCCCCCGAAAGTCACGGCCGCGCGCGGCCGCTGGCGGGCTTAGAGTGCGTTGATTGCAATCAGTGCGCGGGCTTTCGCGGTCGCGCTACGCAGCGACGTCGCGCAGTCGCGCCGCGACGAAATCCACACGGGAGAGGGGTTCGATGCTCGATCGCAGAACGTTCTTGATTCAAGGCGCGTTGGCCGGTGCCGGCGCGCTCGCCGGCGGCTGGGCCGGACCGCTGCGCGCGGCCGCGGCGCCGGGCTGGGCGCCGTACGCCGAGGCGATGGTGATCGACGGTTGCGGCTTCGTCGGCGACGCGGATTCCCAGCCCGGCGAAGCCTTGTCGTCCAAGCTGGTCGAACAAGTGCGGGCCAGCGGCTTGCGGGTGCTGCAGACCACCGTCGGCCCGGTCGCGCAGTACGAGGATGCGTTCGAGGCGGCGGTGCGCGATATCGCCTACTGGGAAAACGAAATCGTCCGTCATCCGGACGTATTTGCCCAGGTCCGCACCGGCGCCGATCTGGAGCGGGCGCGGCGCGAGAAGAAGACCGGCGTGGTCTATCAGTTCCAGGACAGCGCGCCGATCGGCGAGAAGCTCGAACGCATCGACGACTTCTATCGTCTGGGCCTGCGCACGGTGCAGCTGACCTACAACGTGCGCAACCTGGCCGGCGACGGCTGCATGGAGGCCGGCGACGCGGGCCTGAGCAAGTTCGGCCACAGCCTGATCGAGCGCTTGAACGAGCGGCGGATTCTGCTGGACCTGGCCCACAGCGGCCGCCGCACCGCGACCGAGGCGATCGCCGCGTCGAAGGCGCCGATGCTGATCAGCCACACCGGTTGCGCGGCGCTGGTCGACCGGCCGCGCAACAAGACCGATGCGGAACTGCGTGCGGTCGCCGAGCGCGGCGGCGTGGTCGGGATCTATCTGATGCCGTTCCTGCGCGAAAGCGGCCAGCCGATGGCGGCCGACGTCATCCGCCATATCGAACACGCATTGAAGGTTTGCGGCGAGGACCATGTCGGCATCGGCACCGACAACATCGTCTCGCCGGTCGCGTTGACCGAGAAGTACAAGCGCCAGCACGCCGAATCGATCCGCGAACGCCGCAAACTCGGCATCTCCGCGCCGGGCGAAAGCGAAACCGTGTATTTGTTCATCCCCGATCTCAACACGCCGCGGCGGTTCGAAACCCTCGCCGGGTTGTTGTCGCAGCGCGGGCACAGCGACGGGGTGATCGGCAAGGTGCTGGGCGGGAATTTCGCTCGGGTGATGGGCGAGGTTTGGGGGTGAGCGAACCACGCGCGCGGCGGTTCGCCGCGCGCGTCCAGTCGGGCATCAGCGATTGGCATTGACGACCCGGCTGGCGGTGGCGTCGTAGTCGTTCTCGGCCGGGCCCTGGTAGAGATGGCCGGTCTCCGGGTCGCGCGGGAACGCCAGTTCGCGCAAGGCCTTGGTGGCGTCCTTGCCCTCGTTGGCCACCGACTCGACGACGCTGTCTGCCGAATAGGCGAACACTCCGTTCGCGCTGGCGGCGATCGCGCCGGCGACCGGATTGGCCGCGCCGGCGGCGCCGGCCACGGTGCCGAAAATATTCTTGAGCAGATCGCCGCTGGCCTTGGCGCCGTCGGCTTCGGCCTGCATGCCGACTTGCACCGTGCCGATGAAATAGCCCAGCGTCTGCGCATTGGGGTGATAGATTTCTTTCTGGCCTTGCATGCCCACTTGCTTGCCGAACGCGAAGCGGAAGATCGGGTCTTCGTCGCGACCCTGGCCCTTGTGCAGATCGATGATGATCTCGCGCAGATCCTGGCCGCGCCCCTGCGCCACCATCTCGCTGGTGTAGGGAATCATGCCGCCGCCGTCGCGATCCAGATTGCTTTCCAGTTCGTACAGCACGCCGTTGGTGTCGCTGCGCAGCAGTCGGGTCATGCCATCGGCGACGGCGCGCAAATCCTGGTCCTTGTCGAGGTAGGTACTGGTCGGGGCGAGGTCGGCGCGCATTTGCTTGAGTTGCGTGGATGCGGCCAGAAAGACCTTGGCCTTGATCGACGGGTCGCCGGATCGGGCCGCATTGTCGAGAATCTGCACCATCAGCGTCGGGTCGTGGTCCACGCTGTGGCTGGTATCGATTTCGTCGCTGCCGATGGCGCGGTTCGCGGTCAGCGTGCTGCTGCCCGCGGCGGCGGTCTTGATCACCGCATCCAACTGGGCCGGCGTCAAACTCTTGATCGCTTCGTTGAAAGCGCTCGGCGGCAACGACGCCAGCACCTCGCCGACGGCGCGGGCTTCGGGATCTTCGACGGTCAGTTTGGCGGTGCGGGCATGGGTGTCGGTGTGCACGCGCTCGCCTTCGGTGGTGCGCGGCGCCATAGCCTTGACGTACTCCACCGCGGTAGCGCCATCGGCATGCGATGCCACCGACTTGCCCAGGGCGATAACGTCGTCGGGACTCAAATGGGTGGAGAAATCCGCCAATTGCGCGCCGCTGAGTTTTCCCGCCAGCAGGTTGAACAGATCGGTCTTCTCGCCCGCCGACAAACCGCCGGTGCCGAACCAGCCGCCGCTGTTCATTTCCTCGACCCATTTGTCGAGTTTGCCGTCGGCTTTGAGTTGGTCGTAGACCTGGCGCGCGTCCTGGCCCGACAGCTCGCCGAACACGCGGTTGATGTCGCGCAGTTCGGCGTGGGTGACGTCGTCGAGAAAACCGCTGTCGTCGAGTTTGCTCTGGATGGTTCGGGTGGCTTCCTTTACGTCCATGCGGGCGCTCCTCATCGGATCGGTCCGCGGCGCCGATCGCCGCAGCACCTGGCAGGAAGGGCACGCTAGAGGGCCGGGCGCGGACTATCTGCGACCGCGCGCGAAGCTTGGCGCGGTCGCGCTCGATTGCCGGAAGCGGGCGAAGATTTTCCAGTCAGCCGGGACAAGTTTCGCGACCGACGATGCGCATCGCGCGCACCGCGATCTCAGCCCGGCCCGCGCGGCGTGGCCAGCCGCGCCTGCAGCAGCGCCAGCAGTTCGCGTTTTCCGGCGTCATCCAGGCCGACTTCGCGCTGCTGCGCCTGCAGTTCCTCCAGGCGTTGCACCGTGGTCTGCTTTTCCAGTTGGCCGATCGCGTCGAGGAATTCGCGCTGCAGCGTTTCCTCGCCGCCGGGCAAGGTCTGGCTGGCGAGTTTTTGCAGCGCGCCGGATTGCTCGTGCGCGGCGAAATGCTCCAGCAGCGCGCCGGTACTGATTTCCGGGCGCTGTTGCACCACCTCGACGATTTCCACCAGCAACTCGATGCCGGGCTGGCGCAGCGCGGCGAAGCGGTAGGGCGGTTCCAGCGCGGCGGCCAGCGAAGGCTTTTGCAGCAGCACGCCGATCGCGCTGCGCACCAGCGAGCGCTTGGGCGTGGGCGCCGGGCGCGAGCCCGAATGCGCGCGCTGGGTGGGCACGTGGGTGTCCGGCGAGGACGCGCGCGCGCCGACGCCGGTCAATTCGGTCAGGCGCTGCTTCATCAAATCGCCGAAGGCGCCGTCGGGAATCTGCGCGAGCAGCGGCTTGGCGCGTTCGGCCAGGCGGCCCTTGCCTTCGAGCGTGTTCAAGTTGACGTCGGCGGCGAGCGAGTCGAACAGGAATTGCGAGAGCGGGGTCGCATCGCGCAGACGCCGGTCGAAACCTTCCGCGCCTTCCTGGCGCACCAGCGAATCGGGATCCTCGCCGTCGGGCAAGAACAGGAAGAACGCCTGGCGCCCGTCCTTCATCCGCGGCAGCACCGACTCCACCGCCTTCCACGCCGCGCCGCGTCCGGCGCGGTCGCCGTCGAAGCAGAAGTAGACGTCGGCGGCGTTGCGGAACAGCAGCTCGGCGTGATCGGGCGTGGTCGCGGTGCCGAGGGTGGCCACCGCGGTGTCGACGCCGTGCTGGAACAGCGCGACCACGTCCATGTAGCCCTCGACCACGATCAGCTTGGGGATCTTGTTGTGGGTCTGGCGCACCTGCCACAGGCCGTACAACTCGCGGCCCTTGTGGAACAGCGGGGTTTCCGGCGAGTTGAGGTATTTCGGCCCGTCTTCCTTGTCGAGCACGCGGCCGCCGAAGGCGATCACCCGGCCGCGGCGGTCGTGGATCGGGAACATCACCCGGTCGCGGAACTTGTCGTAGACGCGGCCGCTGTCGTTCTTGGAAAACAGGCCGGCGCGGTCGAGCAGTTTCATCCGCCGATCGTCGGTCGCGAGCGCATCGCGCAGGCCGTTGAAGCCGTCGGGCGCATAGCCGATGCCGAAGCGGTCGCGGATCTCGTTGCTGACCCCGCGGCTGTCCAGATAACCCTGAACCTTGCCGCTGGCGGCGTATTGCTTGAGGAAGAAGCGCTGCGCGGCTTCGACCGCGGTGTACAGATCGGCGGTGTCGGAATTCTCGTTGCGCGCGCGGGTGTCGCGCGGGACTTCCACGCCGACGCGTTTGGCCAGTTCGTCGACCGCATCGAGGAATTCGAGGCGGTCGTAATTCATCAGGAAGCTGATCGCGGTGCCGTGCGCGCCGCAGCCGAAGCAGTGATAGAACTGCTTGGTCGGCGAGACCGTGAACGAGGGCGAGCGTTCGTCGTGGAACGGGCAGCGCGCCGAGTATTCCTTGCCCTGGCGTTTCAACGGCACGCGGGCGCCGATCACCTCGACGATGTCGGTGCGGGCGAGGAGGTCGTCGATGAAGCCGTCGGGGATGCGGGCCATGCCGGGGGCCGCCTGGGAGGGCGGCGGATGCTCGTTGCGGATCGGCGACTAGGATGCCATGGGGCGGGGTGGATGGGCGGGTGGGGTGATGAAGCCGCGGCCAGGGCAAAGCAAAGCAAAAGCAAATCCCCCCTGGCCCCCCTTTTTCAAAGGGGGGAAGCGGTAGGTGGGGGCGTTGTGGCGTGAGCGCACGCAAGTCGGTGCCCCCTTTGCAAAAGGGGGCTGCGCCCGGCGTCCGTTGGGTTTCCCGCATAACCGCAGCGCGGGGGATTTGCCCCAGCCGAGGTTACTGCTGCAACCCCGCCGCCACCCGCTCCTCGCTCAACCGCCGCCGCACCCGCGCATGCTCATCGAGCATCGCGGTAATCAGCGCGCCAAGCAGAAACACCACCGCGCAGTAGTACATCCACACCAACATGATCACCAACCCGCCGGCCGGCCCATACGCCGTACCCAAACTGGCCTGCCCCAGATACAGCCCGATCGCGCTGCGCCCGAGCATGAACAAACCGGAGGTCAACGCGCCGCCGAACAGGGCGCGGCCGCGGCTGACCGGGCGGTCCGGCAGCCAGCGATACATCGCCGCGAACACCAGCGCATACAACACGAACGAAGCCACCGCGGCGAACACCGGCAGCAGATCGGGCACGTAGGCGATCAGCAATTGCAGCGCCGCCTGCACCGCCATCGACACCACCAGCAGGAAGCCCACGCTGATCACCATGCCGAACGACAGCAGGCGCTTGCGCAGCCACGCCATCAACCCGCCCAGACGCTTGGCGTCGCTGCGGAACACCCGGTTCAACGCGGCCTGCAACTGGCCGAACACGGCCGAGGCGCCGACCAACAGCGCGACGGTGCCCAGCAGCGCGGCGAACGAACCGGTGCCCGGGCGGTTTTCGGCATTGGCCACGATCAGCCGCGCGGTGCTTTCAACCTGGGTGCCGGCCAGCAGCCCGATCTGGCGGAAGAATTCTTCTTGCGCCGACGGATACAGCGCGGTGGTCAGCCACAGCACCATCAGGATCAGCGGCGCCAGCGAGAGCAGGGTGTAGAACGACAGCGCCGCGGCCAGCGCCAGGATGTCGTAGTCGATAAAGCGCTGCGCGAACTTGCCCGGCCAGCTTTGCTCCAGGCGGGCCTGCAGCGCCTGCACCCGCTCCAGCGCGTCTTGGGCGAATTCGCCGGCGGCGGAGACCGGGGCGCGGCCCGGGCGCTCGCTGGGCGCGTCGTGGCTGGGAGGCGGCGTGAGCGGGCGTTCGTCTTGGGCGGGCATGCGGCGGAGACTGGCGGCGGGTGCGGCGTCGCTGTTCAGTATCCGGGAAGCGGGTTAGCGATGCGTGGGCGCGGTGTGCAGATTGGGGGCGCGGTTCAGTGGCGGAGCGGGTCAGTGGGAGGCGCGTCGTGGTCGCGCTTTCGCGGTCGCGGCTTGCGCCGCTCCTACAGGACTGCTGCATTGCCGCGCTTGCTCCCTGTAGGAACGGCGCAAGCCGCGACCGCGAAACCAAAACGTCCGCGCAACGGGCGTTGCGCGGCCGTGGTTTGCGCCATCCTCAGGCTGCGATCGCGCGAGCTTGCGTGGATTCACTCACGGAAGTAATCGTCGCGCTCGGAGCCTTCGAACAAGCCGGCGCGCAGGCAACAGTTCCTTGAACCTCCGGGTGGAACCGCAGGGGCAGGGATCGTTGCGGCCGAGCTTTTCGACCAGTTCCTTGTCGCCGTGGACCCAGCGGCGGCCACGGCGGACCTGGGTTTCGGAGGGATAGCCCTTGCGGCGTTTGCGGGTGAGTTCGAGCGCGGGCGCGGCTTGGAACGGCGCGGCGTCGAAATCCGCGGCATCGGCCGTTTCGGTGACGGCTGGGAATCCAGCGACTGCGGTGGCGGTCAGCGGATCAGCGAGCGGCCTGAAAGCAGGCGGCGTGGGGATTGCGGCGTTTCATGGAGCACCTCCGGGTGTGCGGCCCTTGCGGGCGGTGAGCCCGACGCCGCGCGGCGGCGTCGGGAAAATCGGGCCCGCCGCGTCCGGCGGCGGGCCGGGCGGGGTTCAGCCCGCCAGACGCTTCTTGGTCAGGGTCGACACCAGGCCCATGTCGGCCTTGCCGCCGAGCTTGGCCTTGAGCGGGCCCATCAGCTTGCCCAGATCGGCCGGGCCGGTGGCGCCGACTTCGGCGATGGTCTGCTCGAGCACGGCCAGGATCTCGGCCTCGCCCATCTTGGCCGGGATGTAGCGCTCGATCACCACGATCTCGTCGCGTTCGATCTGGGCCAGATCCTCGCGCGCGGCGGTTTCGTACTGGGCGACCGAGTCGCGGCGCTGCTTGACCATCTTGTCGAGGATCGCGATCACGGCGGTGTCGTCGAGTTCGATGCGCTCGTCGACTTCCTTCTGCTTGAGCGCGGCGTTGATCAGGCGGATCACGCCCAGGCTCTGCTTGTCGCCGCTCTTCATCGCGGCCTTCATGTCTTCGGTGAGGCGTTGCTTGAGGCTCATGGTCGGACCTTTGCGTGGATCGGTGAATCGAAGGTGGAGGCGCGCCGGGACGGCGCATTCGCAAAACGCAAACGCAAAAAGCCGGCAGCGCCCGAGGCGCAGCCGGCTTGATGGTCGCTTCGCGCAAGCCGGCGGTTAGGCCTGGCCGACGCGAAACGCGCGATCAGTACAGGCGCTGACGCTTGGTGACGTCGCGCGAGGCGCGGCGCGCCTGACGCTTCACCGCAGCGGCGGCCTTGCGCTTGCGTTCCTGCGTCGGCTTTTCATAGAACTCGCGCTTGCGGGTTTCGGCCAGAACACCGGCCTTTTCGCAGGTGCGCTTGAAACGGCGCAGGGCAAATTCGAAAGGCTCGTTTTCGCGGACTTTGACGCTGGGCATACGTAATCTCGTTAACGGGGACCGGCCCGGGCAGACCGGGAGAGCCGCGCATTATAGCGATGCTTGGGCGGAAGGTGCAACATACACCCCCATGAACGCGACATTCTTCCAGAAACCGGCCGCGAATGCAGCCCGACAGGCCCGCCGATGAAGGTTCTGGGCATCGAGACCAGCTGCGATGAGACCGGCGTGGCGGTGTACGACACCGACACCGGCCTGCGCGCCCATGGCCTGTACAGCCAGATCGCCCTGCACGCCGAGTACGGCGGGGTGGTGCCCGAGCTGGCCAGCCGCGATCACGTGCGCAAGCTGCTGCCGCTGATCCGCCAGACCCTGGCCGACGCCGGCCTGCGCGCCGACGACCTCGACGGGGTGGCCTATACCGCCGGGCCCGGCCTGGTCGGGGCGCTGTTGGTCGGCGCCGGGGTCGCGCGCGCGCTGGCCTGGGCGCTGGAGCTGCCGGCGATCGGCGTGCACCACATGGAAGGCCACCTGCTGGCGCCGCTGATGGAGGACGACCCGCTGGGCCGGCCCGAGCCGCCGTTCGTGGCCTTGCTGGTGTCCGGCGGGCACACCCAACTGGTCGCGGTCGACCGGATCGGCCAATACCGGCTGCTCGGCGAGACCCTCGACGACGCCGCCGGCGAAGCCTTCGACAAGACCGCCAAGCTGATGGGCCTGCCGTACCCGGGCGGCCCGCAATTGGCGGCGCAGGCCGAGCTCGGCGTGCCCGGACGGTTCAAGTTCGCCCGGCCGATGACCGACCGGCCGGGCCTGGATTTCAGCTTCAGCGGGCTCAAGACCCAGGTGTTGCTGGCCTGGCAGAACAGCGACAAGACCGAGCAGACCCGCGCCGACATCGCCCGCGCGTTCGAGGACGCAGTGGTCGACACCTTGGCGATCAAGTGCGAACGCGCGCTGGATGCGGCCGGCTGCAAGACCCTGGTGGTCGCCGGCGGCGTCGGCGCCAACAAGCGCTTGCGCGCCAAGCTCGCGGCGATGACCGAAAAGCGCGGCGGCCGGGTCGCGTTCCCGCGGCCGATGTTCTGCACCGACAACGGCGCGATGATCGCCTACGCCGGTGCGTTGCGGCTGCTGGCCGGGCAGCGCGCGGATGCGTCGGTGAAAGTGACGCCGCGTTGGGATATGGCGTTGTTGGAAGCGGTTTGACCGGCGCCAGAGCGATGACGCGTCGCTGATGCACCGGTAGCATGCGCACTCACAAGCCGCGCCTGCGCCGCTTGATTCCATCCCCCAATCCCGAATCCCGGCTCGCACATGGATCACGTCTTCATCGAAGGTCTCGAACTGGAAGCCGTCATCGGCATCTACGACTGGGAGCGCAAGATTCGCCAGCCGCTGGTGTTCGATCTGGAGATGGCGTTCGACAACCGCGTGCCCGCGGCCAGCGACGCCATCGGCGACACCCTGGATTACGCGGCGGTGTGCGAACGCATCGGCCAGTTCGTCGCGCAGTCCGAGTTCGGGCTGGTGGAGACCTTGGCCGAGCGGGTCGCGGCGATCGTGCTCGATGAGTTCAAGGTCAGCCGGGTGCGGTTGAAGTTGAGCAAGCCTGCGGCGATTCGCAATGCGCGGGCGGTGGGCGTTTCGATCGAACGCAGCCGCTGAGGCGGCGCCCTCACCCCAACCCTCTCAGCCTTGCACACCCTTCGGGCGCCGCAAGCGGGAGAGGGAGACAAGCGCGCCGGACATAGCGAATCTTTCCCGAAGAGCCCTTCTCCCGCGTGCGGGAGAAGGTGCCCGCAGGGCGGATGAGGGCGCTCTCCGCCGCGTGGCCCTCACCCCAACCCTCTCAGCCTTGCACACCCTTCGGGCGCCGCAAGCGGGAGAGGGAGACAAGCGCGCCGGACATAGCGAATCTCTCCCGAAGAGTCCTTCTCCCGCGTGCGGGAGAAGGTGCCCGAAGGGCGGATGAGGGCGCTCTTAGCCGCGAGTCCTTCGCCCACCACCCACTTGCGCATTCCCCCCGCAGCACAGACGATGCCCCGATCCACGTCCTGGGGGAGCAGGCGATGTTCGAGAAAATCACCCGCAGCTGGGAGCTGGCCAAGGCCAGCGCCTCGGTGCTCAATTCCGACCGCGAACTGCTGGTGTTCCCGGTGGTATCGGCGATCTGCGTGCTGGTGGTGCTGGCCACCTTCCTGATCCCGGCGATCGCCTTCGATCTGTTCGCCGGCGGCTACAGCGTGGGGTCGCTGTTGTTCGCCTTCGCGTTCTATTTCTGCCAGTACTTCGCCATCGTCTTCTGCAACTGCGCCCTGGTCAGCGCGGCGATGATCCGGCTGGAAGGCGGCAATCCCAGCGTCGCCGACGGCTTCAACGCCGCGCGCGCGCGGGTCGGTGCGATCGCCGGGTACGCGGCCATCGCCGCCACCGTCGGCATGATCCTCAACGCGCTCAAGGGCCGCGACAACAACTTCATCGTGCGCATGATCGGCGGCGCGCTCGGCGCGGCCTGGACCATGGCGACGTTCCTGGTGGTGCCGGTGCTGGTGGCCGAGGACGTCGGCCCGGCCGATGCGATCAAGCGCAGCGTGGCGATGTTCAAGCGCACCTGGGGCGAGAGCGCGGCCGGCATGATCGGTATCGGCCTGGCCTGCTTCGTGGCGATGCTGGCGTTGGCCGCGGCGGGGTTCGGCCTGGCCTTCTTGCTCGGGTTCGTGTCCTCGGCGCTGGCGGTGCTGATCGGCGCGGCGACCGTGCTCGCGCTGCTGGCGCTGGCGGTGTATCAGAGCGCGCTCGGCGGGGTGTATTCGGCCGCGTTGTATCGCTATGCGGTCGACGGCGAAGTGCCGCGCGGCTTCGAAGGGCTGTCGCTGGAAGCGCCGCGGCGCTGATTCGCGCGCAGACGGCGCTCGAACGAAGGCCGCCCGAGGGCGGCCTTCGTCGTTTGCGATCTCGCGCATTCGATACGCGTACGCGGCTCAGCTGCCCGAACCACGCCGCCCCGCGCTCGTTTCCGCGAGCTGCGCATCGTCCTCGCTGCCGAAGCCGACTGCGATCAGATCCTGCTCGCCGGGCGAATCGGGGTGGAACCAGACATGCGCGCCATCGCCGACGCGCGGTAGTGCCAGCGGATCGAACAACTCGGTCTTGGTGACCCAGCGCTCGGTGCCGACGTGGTCGACGAACTTCACCACCAAGCGGATCCGCGGCTGGTTGTAGATCTCCACGCCGGTGCTGTGCAGTTCGGTGATCGTGCCGGCCACGCGGATGCCCTGGCTGAGTACGCGCTGGATGCGCTGCTCGCGCAAACGCTGCTTGCGGTAAGCGCGCACCGCGCCGACCGTCAGCGCCGCCGCGATCGCCAGCAACAGCAGTGGCGCCCAGTACTGCGAGGTCCAGCCGATCCAGGTCGCGGCGTCCCAGGGCTGCGCGTTCGCGCCGGGCAGGTCGCTGAAGCCGACCCGTTGCGGCGGCGGCCAGCGGTCGCTGGCGCCGCGCCAGAAGCCCAGCGCGATCGCGCCGAGATTGATCGCGAACGTGGCGCGCGTGCCGGCGGCCATCCCGTAGACCCGGTCCAGGACGGCGGTGATCAACAGGCTGAGGATTCCGCCGCCGATTCCGCCGACCATCAGCATCCAGAACAGCGGCGAGGTTTCGCCGGGCGCCTGCGCGGCGGAGCGCGAATAGGCCGAGCTCAGCCCGGCGGCCATCGTATCGGCGATGCCGTAGCCCAGCATCGCCCACAGGCCGGCATACACCGCGATGAAGCTCCACAGCCGCAGGTGCGCCACCCGCGTCGGGCCGGATTGCAGTTGTTGCCGGCGCCGCGCAACGGCGGGATCGACGGTGCTCATGGCGACGGTTCCGTGTCGGCGCGGGATCGCGCGCGGCCATCTTGCACGGGAATAGTGAAAATAAAGCGGGCGGCGGGCCGAGGCGCGGGCAAATACCCGGTTTTTAGTACCAAAGCGCTAGCCTGCTTTATCCTGACCTCCCCACCGCAGCATCCGCGCAAGCCTTGTCCGTGAAATCCTTCGATCTGCCGCCTCCCGACGCCGACGCGCTGGCCCACAGCGAACGCCTGACCCAGCTGATCCGCGCGCAGATCGACGCCCACGGCGGCGCGATCCCGTTCTCGCGCTACATGGAGCTGGCGCTGTACGCGCCGGGCCTGGGCTATTACAGCGCCGGCGCGAGCAAGTTCGGCGCCAGCGGCGATTTCGTCACCGCGCCCGAGCTCGGCCCGATCTTCGCCGCCTGCGTGGCCGAATCGGTGGCGCCGGTGTTGCGGCAGATCGGGCCGCAGGCGCGGTTTCTCGAACTGGGCGGCGGCACCGGCGCGTTCGCCGAGGTCGCGCTCAAGCGCTTGATGGAACTGGACGCGCTGCCGGACCGCTACGCGATCCTGGAGCCCAGCGCCGAGCTGCGCCACCGCCAGCGCGAGCGTTTGCGCGAACGTCTGGTGCCGCCGTTGTTCGAACTGCTGGAGTGGCCCGACGGCCCGTTCGGCGACGAGTGGGAAGGCGTGCTGTTCGCCAACGAGGTGATCGACGCGCTGCCCACGCCGCGTTTCGAAATCCGCGATGAGGAAATCTTCGAAGAGCACATCGTGCTCGATGGCGAGGGCTTCGCCCGGCAGTGGCGGCCGGCCGACGATTTCCTCGCCAACGCGGTGCGCCATGCCGAACGCCGGCTGGAGCGTCCGTTCGCTGAGGGTTATCGCTCCGAACTGTTGCCGCAGTTGCCGTACTGGATTCAAGCGGTGTCCGGCGGCCTGCGTCGCGGCGCGATGTTGTTCGTCGATTACGGCTACGCCCGCGCCGAGTACTACGCGCCCGAACGCAGCGACGGCACCTTGCGCGCGTTCTACCGCCATCGCGTGCACGGCGAGCCCTTGCTGTGGCCGGGCTTGCAGGATCTGACCGCGTCGGTGGATTTCACCGCCTTGGCCGAGGCCGGCGTGGCGGCGGGATTCGATCTGGCCGGTTACTGCTCGCAGGCCAGCTTCCTGCTCGGCAACGGTCTGGCCGGCGTATTGCAGCGGATCGAAGGCTTGAAGGACGAAGTGGACAAGCAGCGGCGGCTGACCGAGGTCAAGAAGCTGACCCTGCCCAGCGAAATGGGCGAGCGCTTTCAGGTGATGGGATTGGAGAAGGACGTCGAGTTCGGCGTGGCTTTTCTGGCCGGCGATCTGAGCCACCGTCTGTGAGCGGCGCGCCGTCGCGCGCGTGGTTGCGCGAGTTCGAGCGCCCGTGGCTGTGGTGCGCGCTGTGGCTGGCGATGATTGGCGCAGTGATCGCGACTTGCCTGCTGCCGGCGCGCGATCTGCCGCCGACGCCGTTCTCGCACTTCGACAAGATCGAGCACTTCGGCGCGTATCTGGCGATGTCGAGCTACGCCGGCATGTTGTTCGCGCGGCTGCGGCCGCAGGCGCTCGCGGTGGCCGGGCTGATCGCGATGGGCATCGGCCTGGAATACGCGCAGGCCACGATGACCGATTCGCGCAGCGGCGATGCGGTCGATGCGCTCGCCAACAGCCTGGGCGCACTGTGCGGTTTGTGGGTGGCGCGCACGCCGGTGGCGTTGTGGCTGCAGCGGGTGGATCGGCGGATTTCGCGCAAATACTGAACCGATCGGGCCGCGGCCTGAGAAATCCGGCTGCATGGGCGATGCAGCCGGCATGAACTTTCTACTTACCGAGTGCGTAACCGACGAACGGACGGCGCGGGCCGGTTTGGACGGCGGGCCTTGTATTCACGGGCTTTGCGAAAACAGCCGCTTCGCCAATATCGGAAATCTGTCACAAAGCCAAAGTCGGCACAGTCACGCGGCGTATTGCGAAAAAGTTAATAACTTGTGAGGCTCAGCCCGGGCCACGGGAGCCCACCTCACCTTCGCAAGGACAACGACTCATGCCCTCAGTGCACCGCAACCGTTTGGCGCTGGCCGTGGCCGCCGCCATGGCCGCCAGCGCCCTCGTACCCACCGCTTACGCCCAGGACGCCGCGCCGGCTCCGGCCTCCCGCGAGGCGACGACGCTCGATGCGGTGCAGGTGACCGGTTCGCGCGCCCGCGGCCGCGCCGCGGAAGACACCGCCGCGCCGGTGGACGTGATCGGCAAGGAAGAACTCAACGCCACCGGCGCGACCGAGATCGGCCAGATCCTGCAGATGCTGGAACCCTCGTTCAACTTCTCGCGCACCTTCGTCAGCGACGGCACCGACATCCTGCGCCCGGCCACGCTGCGCTCGCTCGGCCCCGATCAGGTGCTGGTGCTGGTCAACGGCAAGCGCCGCCATCAGCAGGCGCTGGTCAACGTCCAGCAGACCATCGGCCGCGGTTCGGCCGGCACCGACATCAACGCCATTCCGCTGTCGGCGATCGACCGCATCGAAGTGCTGCGCGACGGCGCCGCCGCGCAGTACGGCTCGGACGCGATCTCCGGCGTTATCAACATCATCCTCAAGAAGCAGACCGAGGAAACTCAGCTGTCGTTCCAGGCCGGCCAGTACTACGCCGGCGACGGCGAAAACTATTCGATCTCGGCCAACACCGGGGTCAAGCTCGGCGGCGACGGCGGTTACCTCAACCTCAGCGCCGAGTACCGCGATCGCGGCGAAACCAACCGCGCCGGTCCCGACAGCGCGCGAGTGAATCCGCCGCGGGTGACCCAGCGCCTGGGCGACGCCGACGCCACCGACGCCTACTTCTGGTTCAACGGCGGCCTGCCGATCGGCAAGGGCGAGTTGTACTGGTTCGGCGGCCTGTCCAAGCGCAAGGGCGATTCCTCCGGCTTCTTCCGCAGCCCCGGCGACAACCGCACGGTGCCGGCGATCTATCCCAACGGCTTTCTGCCCAACATCCTGACCAAGGTCGACGACACCTCGCTGGCGGTCGGCTACAAGGCGGCGATCAACGATAACTGGGATTGGGACATCTCGATCAACCGCGGCCGCAACAAGTTCGGCTTCGAAGAAAGCAATTCGGTCAACGTCAGCTGGTGGTACGAGCCCAAGCCCGGCGGCGGCATCTACGCCGAATCGCCGACCCGCGCCAAGACCGGCACCCTGCAGGCCGATCAGACCACCTTCAACCTGGATTTCCGCGGCACCTTGCAGGGCTTCGGCGATCACCCGCTGTACCTGGGCACCGGCGTGGAATACCGCAAGGACGAGTACAAGATCACCCCCGGCGCGCCGGTGACCTACACCTACGGCCGCACCGACAACCGCACGATTCCGATCCTCGGCCAGGCCGGCGAAACCGCGCAGCCGGGCATGCAGGGCTTCCCGGGCTTCTCGCCCAACGAAGCGGTCGACGACGGCCGCCACAACTACGCGGTGTACCTGGACGCCGAAACCAACCTGAGCGATCGCTTCCTGCTCGGCGGCGCGGTGCGTTACGAGGACTACTCCGACTTCGGCAACACCACCACCGGCAAGTTGTCGGCGCGCTTCGACGCGACCGAGCAATTCGCGATCCGCGGCACCGTGTCCACCGGTTTCCGCGCGCCGGGCGTGCAGCAGCTGTTCTACAGCCAGCGCTCGACCAACCTCAACGCCGCCGGCGTGCTCACCGATACCCTGACCGCGCGTCAGGACAGCGCGGTGACCCGCGCGTTCGGCATCGAGCCGCTGAAGGAAGAGACCTCCAAGAGCGGTTCGATCGGTTTCGTGCTCAAGCCCAGCGATCGCTTCTCGCTGACCTTGGACGTGTTCCGCATCGACATCGACGACCGCATCATCTTCTCCAGCAACATCCAGCCCGAGAGCGTCGGCACCAACGGCCAGCCGTGCGCGCCGGGCAACGGCAACTGCCCGATCCGCGCGATCCTCGATCCGATCGGCGTGGGCCAGGTGCTGTTCTTCACCAACGCCATCGACACCCAGACCACCGGCATCGACCTGGTCGCCAACCACAACACCGAATTCGCCGGCGGTTCCAAGTTGAACCTGACCGCGTTGGTGCACTTCAACAAGACCGAAGTGAAGGCGCGCCGTTCGCAGTCCAACATCCTCTCGCCGAGCGCCTTGTTCGACGACACCCAGGTGACCCTGATCGAAAAGGGCCAGCCGCGTCAGCACCACGTGCTGCAGGGCGTGTACGAAACCGGCGCCTGGGAATGGACCGCGCGCGCCAACTACTACGGCCCGGTCACCGGCGAAGGCTTCACCCCGGGGATCAAGCAGACCTGGAGCGGCAAGTGGCTGGCCGACCTGGCGGTGCGCTACAAGTTCAGCGACCAGCTGAGCGTGTCGGTGGGCGGCAACAACATCTTCGACACCTACCCGGACAAGTGGGATCCGAACACCGGCGCGCCGTTCCCGCAACTGGGCTTCAAGTACGGTTGGGAAACGCTGCCGTTCGGCATGAACGGCGGTAGCTACTACGCTCGGATCGACTACCGGTTCTGAGTGGGGCGGGCGGCGGCTTCGGCTGTCGCCATGCTCGAACATGAAAACGCCGCGCGGGTTTCGCGCGGCGTTTTTCTGTTTGCCGAGTATCTCCCAGCACGTCATTCCCGCGAAGGCGGGAATCCAGAGACTTCAGCGTCATCTCTCCAGAACGTCATTCCCGCGAACGCGGGAATCCAGTGACTTCAAACGTTCTCGCACGAAAGGCCCTGGATTCCCGCCTTCGCGGGAATGACGGTAGGTAGGTGTGCGGTTTCTTGTCGTGCACGCTCAAGTCAGAAGTGAAAGCGCGAGCCTCAAGCCTTCAGCGCCATTTTTCCAGAACGTCATTCCCGCGCAGGCGGGAATCCAGAGACTTCAGCGCTCTCTCCAGAATGTCATTCCCGCGAACGCGGGAATCCAGCGACTGCAAGCGTTCTCGCACGAAAGGCACTGGATTCCCGCTTTCGCGGGAATGACGGTAGGTGAGTGCGTTGTTTTTTGCTGGATGAGTGCGTTCTCCGCTGTGTAGGAGCAGCGCAGGCGACAAGGCCAACACCTTACGGCCCTGCGCTGTCCTTCGCCGCCTTGATCACCACCGCGATCGCCTCGATCCGCGCCCGCCGCATCGCCTCGCCCACCGCGGGCCCGCTCAAACCCGGCGCGAGATCGCCAGCGCGCACGCTCAACGCAGCACGCAAGGCTTCGCGCAGCGCCGCGCCTTGCGGGTAGTGGGTGTCCTCCAAGCCCAAACGGCCGCGCTTGTCGGCCTCGCAAGCCAACGTCATCTGTTCGATCCGCTTGGGATTGCGGAAACCATCGCAGCGCGCGATCAACTCGTACACCGAACGCGGACGCAGTTCGTCGAACCGATGCACGATCAGGTGCTCGCGGCAGACCGCTTCGGCGAGCAGGCGGTGTTCGGTCGGCACTTTCAGCCGCGCGCACAACGCCGCCAACGGTTCCAGGCCGGCCTGCTCGTGCTTGTGGTGGCGCGGCAGCAGCTCGGCCGGGGTCAGCGCCTTGCCCAGGTCGTGGGTGAGCGCGGCGAAGCCGATCAGGTCGTCGCCGGGCGCGAGCTTGGCGGCCTGCGCGAGCACCATCTCGGTGTGCACGCCGGTATCGACTTCGGGATGGTATTCGGGCCGCTGCGGTACGCCGTACAGCGCCTCTACCTCGGGCAGCACCGCCGCCAGCGCGCCGGCATCGTGCAAGGTGCGCACGAACGCCGCCGGCGCGGCGCAGGTCAGCGCGCGGCGCAGTTCCTGCCACACCCGTTCGGCGACCAGGGCCGACAGTTCGCCCGACTCGGCCATCTGCCGCATCAGCGCCATGGTTTCGGCGGCGACGGTGAAGCCGTGCGGCTGGAAGCGCGCCATGAACCGCGCCGCGCGCAGCACCCGCAACGGGTCTTCGACGAAGGCCGGGCCGACGTGGCGCAGCACCCGCGCCTGAAGGTCGCGCGCGCCGCCGTAAGGGTCGACCAGACGGCCGTCGCTTTCGTCGCGGGCGATCGCGTTGATGGTGAAATCGCGCCGGCCCAGATCGTCTTCCAGGCTCACCGACGGATCGGCGTCGACCACGAAGCCGCGGTAGCCGCGGCCGGATTTGCGCTCGGTCCGCGCCAGCGCGTACTCCTCGCCGGTGTCCGGATGCAGGAACACCGGGAAATCCTTGCCCACCGGCTTGAAGCCGGCGGCGAGCATGCTCTCGGGGGTTTCGCCGACGACCACGTAATCGCGATCGCCGGCCGGCAGGCCGAGCAGACAATCGCGGACCGCGCCGCCGACCAGGTACACCTTCATCTTCATTACCTCAAATGCGCGCGGCTTAGCGCGGCGCGTTTTGCGCCAGCAAGCCGATGATGTCCTCGGCGCCGGCGCTGCGGCCCAGGTGGCGCACGATCGGATTGGGCTGGCCCGACACCCACAGCCGCAGTTCGGATTCCAGATCGAAATGGCCGGCGGTTTCCAGCGAGAACATCACGATGCTGCGGTAGGGCAGGCTGAGGAATTCGGTCTTGCGCCCGGTCACGCCCTGTTTGTCGACCAGGATCAGGCGGCGGTCGGTGAACACGATCAGGTCGCGGATTTCGCCGAACGCGCGCTGCACGGTTTCGCCGTGCGCCAGCAGCGGGGCGAAGTCGTCGTTGACCTTGTCGGTGGATTTTTCGCCGGCGTGGCCGAGCAGGGTGTCGAGCAGACCCATGGCGCGTTCCTTTCGCGTGTGTGTGCCGCGCATCCTAGCGCAGGCGGGTCGATGCGATGTCGTTGCGGTGGCGCCCTGTAGGCGCTGCGTGAGCTGCGACCGCGAAACCACGCTTACGGCGTAGCTGCGGTTTCGCGGTCGCAGCTCGTGACCGAAGGAAATCCCGTGGGACGCAGCTCCTACAAGTCAGGTGCCGAGTATTTCGGGCAGGCGGGGGAGTACCGGCGTCGGGGTAATGCCCAGCTTGAGCAATCCGTTCTCCACGCTGGTCGAATCGGTTTGCAACGAGCGCCAGTTGTCGCGGCTGATCGGTTTGCCCGGCAGGTATTCGCCGATCTCGGCCTGCAGCTTGCCCAGCGCCTCGGGCAGCGGCAGCACCGCGCGCAGGCGGCCGCGGCCGCGCGCGCTGGCGCGGACGATCTCGCCCAGGGTCATCACGTCCGGGCCGACCAGGTTGTAGCTGCGGGCGATATGGCTGTCGTCGTTCAAGGCGTTGACGAAGGCCTGGGTGACATCGCCGATCCAGACCGGCTGGAAACGCGCGTCGGCGCGGCCCATCGGCAGCACCGGCGCGTAGCGCAGCAGCGCGTCGAATCGGCAGAACAGGCCGTCGCCGGGGCCGGCGATGACCGAGGGGCGCAGCAGCGTCCAGGACAGCTTGGAGGCGCGCACGCGCTGCTCGGCGCGGCCGCGCGACTCCAGGTAATGGCTGTGGCCGGTGCCGGCGTTGAGCGCGCTCATCTGCAGCAGGCGCATCACGCCCATGTCGCGCATGGCCTGGATCAGCGCTTCGAGCAGTTCCACGTAGACGTGTTCGAACCCGGCGCCGCTGTCGCCGGTCTCGTTGAGGATGCCGACCAGATTGACCACCGCGTCGACGTCGTCGAGCACCGCGCGCAGGAAATCGGGATTGCCGATGTCGCCTTCGATGATGCTGGCCTCGCGCGAGAGCAGCTTCTTCTTGTGCGGGTCGACGCCGCGGCTGAGCACGGTGACGCGGCAGCGCTCGCGCAGCAGATGTTCGACCAGATGGCGGCCGACGAAACCGGTGCCGCCCAGGATCAGGACATGAGGTTGGGCCATCGCGCGCGGCTCACTCGGTCTCGGACGGCAGCGGCGCGGCGGCGGTGGCCGCGGCGGTCGGGCAGACGAAGGACTTGCGCTTGGCCTGGGTCACCCCGCGCATGCGGTCGCTGACGTTGAGCGCATCGCCGTTGAGGCGCCAGTCGTAGAGCACGCTGAAGGCCAGCACGCGGGCGACGTATTCGCGGGTTTCCTTGTAGCTGATGGTCTCGATCCAGAAATCCGGGTCCATGCCCGGACGCTGCGACTGCCAGCGCGACAACGGCGCCGGCCCGGCGTTGTAGCCGGCCATGGCGAAATACGGCTGGCCGCCGTACTTGTCGAGCAGTTGGCGCAGGTAGGCGGTGCCCAGAATGATGTTGGTGTCCGAGTCGTACAGGCTGGCCGCGCCGCCCCAGGGCAGGCCCAGGCTCTTGGCCACCTGCGCGCCGGTGCCCGGCAGGACCTGCATCAGGCCCATGGCATTGGCGCCGGAGCGCGCGGTCGGGTTGAAGATGCTTTCGGCGCGGATTTCGGCCGCGACCCAGGCCGGGTCGATGCCGTTCTTGAGCGATTCGCGGCGGATGGTTTCGCCGTGGTGCAGCGGGAAGCGCAAGTAATACAGGCGCTGTTCCTGCGGGGTCTTGTTGAGCGAGAACACCGCGCGGTCGAACCAGTTGTAGCTTTGCGCGACTTCGATGGCGATGCGCCGCTGGGTGTCGTCCAAGCGGGTCAGCGCGTCGTCCCATTCGCGGATCGCCCAGGCGGTGCGCTCGATCTGGAACAGGCCCATCGCCCGCATCAGCGCCGGATCGCGCGCGATCGCGGCCTTGGCCGCGGCGCTGTCGGTGGGTTGGATCGGGCACAGCGTGTACGGCGCGCCGAGCCGGTCGGCCGAGAGGAAACCGTGGAAGTCGGCGTTCTTGGCCGATTCGCGGTACAGCCGGGTCGCGGTGGCCTTGTCGCCGGCGCGTTCGCTCAGGCGCGCTTCGAAATACTCCCAGCGCGATTCGTCGCGTTGCTTGGCGCCCATCTTGCGGATCGCGGCGAGCGCGCCGGCCCAGTCCGAACGCGACATCGCTTCGCGCGCGCGCCATTCGTGCAGGCGTTCGTCGTAGGCGACCTCGGGCACCGCGTTGAGCCTGCGCGCCGATTCGGCGTCGTAGGAGGCCACCGACCACAGCGCGGTCTGGTACAGCACGCGGCCGCGGTCTTCATCGGTGAAGGCCAGCGCGTTGGCGTACTTGGGCAATTGCGCTTCGGCGCTGGCCGGCTGCGCCTTGGCCAGTTTGGCCAGGCCATAGGAGGCGATCTTGCGGCTGCGATCGGTCTTGGGCCAGCCGAGCGCGCGTTCATTCACGTTATCCAGGAACGCCGCGTAGTCGTTCGCCTGAGCCAACTGATCGGCCGGCAACCCGCGCGCCGCGGCGCGCATCACCGCCGGCTGCCACTCCGCCGCCGCCGCATCGATCCGCTCCCAGCGCAGCTCCGGCGTCAATCCGCCCTGCGCGGCGAGCACCGCGAACGGCGCATCGCAACCGTCGGGCAGCGACTTGCCGCTGCTGCGCCAGATCGTCTGCGCCTGTGCGGTCCATTGCGCGTCGACCCGGCCCAGGGCCTGGCGCGCGTTCAATTCGGCGCAGCGCAGCGCCACGCTGCGGTCCTTGCCGGCCAAGGTCTTGGGCGACCACGCGGCGAGGAATCCGGTCCAGTCTTCGCGCCGCGCGGTCGCGGCCAGCCACAGGTCGCGGAATGCATCGCCGGAGGCTTCGCGGCCGCGGCGATTGAGGAAGTCCTGGGCCTGGCCGTTGTTGAGCGTGTCGATGCCGCGGCGCAGCGCCTGGTATTCGACCCAGCCGTACAGCGGGTGGCGGGCGATGTCGGCGTATTGCGCGGCATCGAACGGGCCGCGTTCGGCCGCGTCGATGGCGGCGCGCACGCGCGGCAGCAACGGATCGACCGCGGGCGCGGGCAGGGCGTTGCGCACCGGCGCGGGCTTGACCGCCGGCTGCGGCGGCGAGGCGGCCGGCGATTGCGCGCAGGCGGCGGTGGCGAGGGTCGCGGCGAGCGCGGCGAACAGCAGGCAATGAGGGCGCGAGAGCATCGTCGGACTATAGCCGAGC
Organism: Pseudomonas sp. CGJS7; assembly: GCF_036961695.1. Classification (NCBI taxonomy): domain Bacteria; kingdom Pseudomonadati; phylum Pseudomonadota; class Gammaproteobacteria; order Pseudomonadales; family Pseudomonadaceae; genus Pseudomonas; species Pseudomonas sp. CGJS7. The sequence goes on from NZ_JBAMDI010000058.1 coordinate 55,582, forward strand.
GGGCATGAATGTCTTATGTGAGCGGTGCATGGATGAGCGCGAATCGCGAACCGTGTCGCGCGGCGAGCGGTTGCCGGCGTAGATGCGGGCGCCGACTGTAGGAGCTGCGCGAGCTGCGACCGCGAAACCGCATCGATCACGCAGGCTTCGATGTCGTTGTATTGACGCGGTCGCAGCTCGCGCAGCTCCTACAGTCGGCTATCCAGCTTGCGCACGGGCGTGCAGAATCGGGGATCCGCACTCCGAACGCATGCGCATGGCGATCTGGCTGGTCTTCCTCGTTCTCGGCGCCATCGCCGGCATCCTTGCCGGTTTGCTCGGCGTCGGCGGCGGTCTGGTGCTGGTCGCCGCGTTGGCCTGGATCGCGCCGGCGTTCGGCATTCCGCAGGAAGCGGCCATGCACACCGCCTTGGCCAGTTCGCTGGCCAGCATCGTGCTGACCGCGACCGCATCGGCGCGCGCGCACGCCAAGCGCGGCAGCGTGCTGTGGCCGACGGTGCGCTGGATGGTGCCGGGCCTGTTGCTCGGCGGTTGGCTCGGCAGCTTGATCGCGGTGCGTATCGATGGCGATTGGCTGCGCTGGATCGTCGCGGGGTATTGCTTCATCGCCGCCGCGCAATTGCTGTTCGGCAAGAACCGCCCGGCGCTGGCGGCCGATGCGCCGGCGCCGCAAGGCACGCCGTTGACCGCGGCCGGTGTGGGCATCGGCGCGGTGTCGGCGGTGGTCGGTATCGGCGGCGGCAGCATGACCGTGCCGTTGCTGGTCTGGCGCGGGGTGGCGCCGGTGCGCGCGGTCGGCACGTCGTCGGCCTGCGGGGTGGCGATCGGTCTGGCCAGCGCGGTCGGCTACGCCTTCAACGCGCCGCCCGGCGCGTTGCCGGATCACGCGATCGGTTACGTCTATCTGCCGGCGGCGATCGGGGTGGCGATCGCCTCGGTGTTCGCCGCGCCTTACGGCACCCGCCTGGCGCACAAGCTGCATGGCGACACCTTGAAGCGGGTGTTCGCCGGATTCCTGATCCTGGTCGCGGTGAGTTTGTTGCTGGGCGGTTGAGTCCGGCGTCCACGCGCGTCGCGATTCCGCCCGGCACTGCGACCGATCTCGCGTTTCCGCCCGCCTCGAGGTCGGGTCCGGCCGAGCCTGAACGGGCCTCGCGGACCTTGCAAGGTCCCGCCGTTCGGCGGCAACGCGGCGTGTGCCAATCAGAACTGAGACCGGGTTGGCAAGTAGCACCTATTTGCGCCTTGTGGCGGATTCACGAATTGTTTACAACCTCTCCGGTGCCGTCCGCTCGCAAGGACGCATGCCAATAGCCAGCTAGAGCTAAGCCATACACTTGAGGGAGAGAGAGTCTGATGAAGCTGTCGCGTCGCCATGCCTTGGCGAAAGCCATCCAGTTGTCTTTGTTGGTCGCCCTGCCGGGCTTCGCCGCTGCCCAGGAGGCAGCGCCCGCCAAGGACGCCACCACGCTGGATGCCGTCCAGGTCACCGGTACCCGCATCAAGAAGGCGGAGATCGAAAGCCAGGTTCCGGTCCAGACCCTCACCCGCGACGACATCGAGCGCACCGGTCTGACCTCGATCGGCGACGTGGTCCAGGAGCTCACCGGCGCGGGTTCGGCGCTCAACACCAAATTCAACTCGTCCGGCAACTTCGGCTTCTCGCCTAACGGCGACGGCATCGGCGCGGGTTCGGCCCAGGTCGATCTGCGCCACCTGGGTCCCAAGCGCGTGCTGGTGCTGGTCGACGGCATGCGTTGGGTCAACGAGTCTTCCGCTTCCGGCGTGGGCGCGGCGACCGACCTCAACACCATTCCGCTGGCGATCGTGGAGCGCATCGAAGTGCTCGAAGACGGCGCCTCCTCGCTGTACGGCTCCGACGCCATCGCCGGCGTGGTCAACATCATCACCCGGCGCAACTTCGAAGGCGGCCAGCTGACCTTGAACTACGGCCAGTACGGCAAGGGCGACGGCGAGCTCAAGGGCTTCGACGCGGCCTGGGGTTTCAACACCGATCGCGCCAACCTGTTCCTGGGTTTGAGCTACGTCGATCAAGACCCGGTGTACTCGCGCGACCGCAAGGTCGCCAGCTTCCCGGTGCCGGGGCGCGGGGTGGAAGCGGGCAGCTCGGCGACGCCGAACGGCCGCTTCACCTTCACCAATCCCAGCTGCCCCTCGACCGATCACGACGGCGATCCGAGCACGCCCAACATCAACCTGTGCGACATCACCACGCCCAACGGCAGCAGCTTCCCGAACAACCCGCGCTATCCGCAGGACTTCATTGCCTTCGGCGGCGCCAACCGCTTCAACTTCGCCCAGTACAACATGCTGCTGACGCCGTCCAAGCGCACCGGCGCGTTCGGCCAGTTCCGCTATCACTTCAGCGATAACGTCCAGGGTTACGTCAAGGCGCTGTACAACCGCCGCGAATCGGTCAATCAGGCCGCGCCGGAACCGTTGTTCCTCGGCGCCGGCGCCGGCACCGGCAATCCCTGGTCCGAGCAGATCACCATTTCGCGCCTGAACCCGTACAACCCGTTCGGCTTCGATCTGACCTCGGTCGGCCCCAACGCCAATCTGGACACGATCGCGCGCCGTCCGATCGAAGGCGGTCCGCGCATCTTCGAACAGAAGGTCGACACCACCTACATCGCCGCCGGCCTGGAAGGCAGCTTCGACGCCGGCGACCGCACCTACTTCTGGGACGTCAACCTCGCCAGCAACAAGAACGAGGCCGACCAGACCAATCGCGGCAGCTACAACGCGCGCAACATCAACATCGCGGTCGGCGATCCGGCCGTGTGCGCGGCCACCCCCGGCTGCGTGCCGCTGAACCTGTTCGGCGGGCCGGGCACCATCACTCCGGCGATGCTGCAGTGGATCAGCCCGATCGTGCGCGACCGCAGCGAACAGAAGCTGTCGACCTTCACCGCCAACCTGTCCGGCGACCTGTTCCAGGCCTGGGCCGGCCCGCTGTCGTTCGCCGCCGGTTACGAGTACCGCAAGTACGAGGGTTTCTATCAGCCCGATCCGATCACCATCGCCGGCTACTACAACGGCACCCAGTCGCTGCCGACCAAGGGCGAGTACGACGTCAACGAAGCCTACGTCGAACTCAACCTGCCGCTGATCAAGGAAGGTTCCTTCGGCAAGAGCCTGGACCTGAGCCTGGCCGGCCGTTACTCGGATTACTCCACCTTCGGCGGCCAGTTCACGCCCAAGTACGGCCTGCGTTGGCAAGTCGCCGATGAGTTCCTGCTGCGCACCACCTACGCCGAAGGCTTCCGCGCGCCGTCGATCGGCGAGTTGTTCGGTTCGGCCAGCCGCGCCGATTTGCAGCTCAGCGATCCCTGCCTGACCTCGATCACCGGCGAGCCGGCCACCGGCAACCGCGCCAACTGCGCCGCGCTCGGCGTGCCGGCCGGCGCCGCGCAGGCCAACAGCCAGATCTCGGTGCAGACCGGCGGCAACCCGGACCTGGAGCCGGAAACCGCGCGCAGCTTCACCGCCGGCTTCGTCTACAGCCCGGCCTGGGCCTCGGGCGCGTCGTGGTCGGACAAGTTCGACTTCGAAGTCACCTACTACCGCCACTCGCTGGAAGGCGCGGTGCAGGCGATCGACGCGCAGACCCAGCTCAACCTGTGCGTGCAGACGCTCGATCCGCTGTACTGCGGCGGCATCACCCGTTCGACCATCGGCGGCATTTCCTCGTTCGAGAACAAGCTGACCAATCTGGGGTCGATCAAGACCTCCGGTTGGGACATCGACTTCTTCTGGACGCTGCCGGAAACCTCGCTGGGTCAGTTCAAGATCAAGTGGCAGAACACCTGGGTCACCCAGTACGACGCGGTCGGCGCCGCCGGCCAGATCCAGCCGCGCAAGCCGGGCGTGGAAGTCAACGACAGCGCGATCCCGGAGTGGAGCTCCAACCTCACCCTGGACTGGAAGCGCAACGCCTGGAACGCGTCGTGGACCGTGCGCCACATCTCCGAGCTGACCGAAACCTGTCAGGCCTCGGCGCTGGCCTCGCCGTACTGCGACAACCCGGTGACCGGCGCCAACAAGCTGGCGCCGACCACCTACCACGACGTGCAGCTGGGCTATCGCTTCGAACTGTTCAAGGGGCTGCAGATCACCGGCGGCGTCAACAACGTGTTCGACAAGGATCCGCCGGTGTGCCTGTCGTGCTCGCTCAACGGTTACGACGCGTCCACCTACGACATCCCGGGCGGCCGCTTCCTGTACCTGCGCGCGGATCTGCGGTTCTGATCGCCATCGCGATCCATCGGCGGATTTCGATCCGAGCGCCGGCGCACCGCGCGCTCGCGATCGAACCGCTTTTGCAGGGGTAAGACAGCAACGGCCGATGGGAAACCATCGGCCGTTTTGTTGTGGGGAACATTCGCGGCGGGCGCTGGCGATGCCGGCGACGACGATCCGCCGCGAAGGCAGTGGGCGTGAGGGCGGTCGCGCCGTCGCGGCGGGTCGGGTCGGGTCGATACCGCGGCGGCCACGGTTTTCGCGCCGATTTACCGCTTTGCGTTGTGCCGCACCGCAGCGGCCGCGTCCGGAAAGGGCTCGGCACGCCGATAGCCATCAGAGCTAAGCCACACACCATTCGAGGGAGAGAGTCGATGAAAGCGTTGCGCCGCCATGCCCTGGCGAAAGCCATTCAACTGTCCGTGCTGGTCGCCCTGCCGGGCCTGTCAGCCGCGCAGGAAGCCGAGCCTGCCAAAAGCACCACCACGCTGGACGCGGTCCAGGTCACCGGTACCCGCATCCGCAAGGCCGAGATCGAAAGCCAGGTTCCGATCCAGACCCTCACCCGCGACGACATCGAACGCACCGGCCTGACTTCGATCGGCGACGTCGTGCAGGAACTGACCGGTTCGGGTTCCTCGTTCAACGGCAAGCGCAACGCCTCGGGCAACGACGGCTTCCCGTCCGACGGCGGCGGCGTCGGCGCCGGTTCGACCACGGTCGATCTGCGCCACCTGGGTTCCAAGCGCGTGCTGGTGCTGGTCGACGGCATCCGCTGGGTCAACGAATCCTCCGCCTCGGGCGTGGGTTCGGCGACCGACCTCAACACCATTCCGCTGGCGATCGTGGAGCGCATCGAAGTGCTCGAAGACGGCGCCTCCTCGCTGTACGGCTCCGACGCCATCGCCGGCGTGGTCAACATCATCACCCGGCGCAATTTCGACGGCTTCCAGCTCACCACCAACTTCGGCCAGTACACCAAGGGCGACGGCACCAGCCGCGGCCTGGACTTCGCTTACGGCGGCAGCAGCGAGCGCGCCAACTGGTTCCTCGGCGCCAGCTACACCAAGCAGGACGAAGTCAGCTCGTCCGACCGCGAACTCTCGCGCTTCCCGGTGCCCGGCACCGGCCTGGCCCTGGGCAGCTCGCGCGTGCCGGGCGGCCGCATCGCCTTCACCGCGCCGGACGGGCGCAAGTACGATCTGGTCGCCAACCAGGGTCAGAGCAATCCGACCTACACGCCCGGCCAGCCCGCCTGCGCGCCGGGCGTGGTGCGCACCGACGGCTTCCATTGCTTCGGTTCCAACGACCCGTTCAATTTCGCCCCCTACAACTACGTGCTGTCGCCGTCCGAGCGCAGCGGCGTGTTCGGCCAGTTCCGTTTCGACGTCAACGACAAGGTGCGTTGGTATGCGCGCGCCTTGCTCAACCGGCGCGAGTCGGAGAACCGCGCCGCGCCCGAGCCGATCGATCTGGGCCCTGGCGCCGGCAACGCGTTCGCCGCCGCGCTGGTGATGCCGGCCAATCACCCGTTCAATCCGTTCGGCGTGCAACTGGATTCGAGCAATCTGAGCATCCTGCGCCGGCGCCCGATCGAAGGCGGCCCGCGCCGGTTCGAGCAGAAGGTCGACACCTGGTTCGTCGGCACCGGCCTTGAAGGCACCTTCGACGTCGGCGAGCGCGCGTTCTTCTGGGACGTGAACCTGGCCAGCAGCCGCAACAAGGCCGAGCAGACCAACCGCGGCAGCTACAACGCCAAGAACATCGCCATCGCCATGGGCGATCCGGCGATCTGCGCGGCCACGCCGGGCTGCACGCCGCTGAACATCTTCGGCTACAACACCATCACCCCGGCGATGCTGAAGTACATCAGCCCGGTGCTGCACGACAGCAGCGAGAACAAGCTGCAGCTGGCCACCTTCAACTTGTCCGGCGATCTGTTCGAAATGTGGGCCGGTCCGTTGTCGTTCGCCACCGGTTTCGAATACCGCAAGTACGAAGGCTCGTACCGTCCCGACCCGATCACCGTGCGCGGCGAGTACAACGGCGTGCCATCGTTGCCCACGCAAGGCGAGTACGACGTCAACGAGGTCTACGTCGAACTCAACGTGCCGCTGTTCAAGGACTCCGCGTTCGGCAAGAGCCTGGACCTGAGCCTGGCCGGCCGCTATTCGGACTACTCCACTTTCGGCGGCGAGTTCACCCCCAAGTACGGCTTGCGTTGGCAAGTGGCCGATGAGCTGCTGCTGCGCGGCACCTACGCCGAAGGCTTCCGCGCGCCGTCGATCGGCGAGTTGTTCGGCTCGCAGAGCCGCGCCGACGTGGGCATGATCGATCCCTGCCTGATCGGTTCCAACGGCGCGCCGCCGACCGGCAACGCGGCCAACTGCGCCGCCCAGGGCGTCAACCCGGGCACGCGTCAGGTCGATCCGCAGATCTCGGTGCTGACCGGCGGCAACCCGCGACTGGAGCCGGAGCGTTCGACCAGCTTCTCGCTCGGCTTCGTGTGGACGCCGTCGATTCTGGAAGACACCGCCATCGCCAAGCGGGTGGACATCGAAGGCACGTTCTACAGCCACCGCATCGAAGGCGCGATCCAGGCGATCGATCCGCAGACCCAGCTCAACCTGTGCGTGCAGACGCTGTCGCCGGAATTCTGCGGCGGCATCCAGCGCAATCCGATCACCGACCAGATCGACGGCTTCGCCAACTTCCTCGGCAACTTGAGCGTGATCAAGACCGACGGTTGGGACATCGACGTGTTCTGGACCTTGCCGGAGACCCGTTTCGGCCAGTTCAAGGTGATCTGGCAGAACACCATCGTCGGCAACTACGAGGCGGTGGGCGCGGACGGTTCGTTGCAGCCGCTCGCGGTCGGGCGTCTGGTCAGCGATCCGGTGACCCGTTCGATTCCGGAGTGGACCTCCAACGCGACCCTGGAATGGACCTACGGCAAGTGGAACGCGTCGTGGACCGCGCGCCATATCAGCCAGCTGGTCGAAGAGTGCGGCGACGCCGCCGACTTCGCCGTGTGCAAGAACGATCCCAAGCCGGCGCAGAACCGGTTGGGCGCGACCACCTTCCACGATTTCCAGATCGGCTATCGCTTCGACGTGCTCAAGGGGCTGCAATTGCAGGCCGGCATGAACAACGTGTTCGGCAAGGATCCGCCGACTTGCTTGTCGTGCAACCTCAATGGCTTCGATGGTTCGACTTACGATTTGCCGGGTGGTGGGTATTACTACGTGCGGGCGGATCTGCGGTTCTGATCGGAACGGAGGTTTGCTCCGGTGCGCGCATCGGAGCAAACGCGGAAAGATTCGAAAACGGCCGGCGCACTGCGCCGGCCGTTGTCGTTTACCCAGCCCGCATGCTCTTCCCCCCCCTTTGAAAAAGGGGGCTAGGGGGGATTTGCTCTTGCTCCACCGAAAAGCAAATCCCCCAGCGCACAGTCGGCCACTCAGCATCGAGCCAACGCAGGCGCCAGCCCCCTTTTTCAAAGGGGGCGATATTTCAAAAGGGGGCGTATCGAGAACAGGCGCCGAACGGGGCGTCAGAGCAACGCGCTTTCCGGCACGTCCAGTTCCAGCGACAACGCCAAATGATCCGACAACGCCGCCGGCACCGCGCGCGCGCCCGCGAAGCTCAAGCCGTCGCCCAGCAGGATATGGTCGATCGCGCGCTGCGGGCGCCAGCTGGGAAAGGTCGGGAACACGTCGCTGGGCGGCTGCAGGCGCGTATTGCGGAACAGCGCCTGCATCTCCGGCCGATCGGCCGAGCAATTGAAGTCGCCCATCAGCACCGCGTGCGGGTGGTCGTGCAGCAGCTCGGCGATGAAGGCCAACTGCGAGGCGCGCGAACCGGCGCCGAGCGAAAGATGCGCAACGGCGACGGTAAGTCCGTCGTCGCCTTGGCCGTAATGGGCGATCAGCACCCCGCGCCCGGAAATGCGCCCGGGCAGCGGGTGATCGACGACTTCGCGCGGTTCCAGCTTGCTCAGCAAACCGTTGGCGCTGGACGCGACGCTGCCGACCCGGCGGTTGGGTTGGTGGCTCCAGTAATCGAAGCCGGCGCGCTGGGCCAGGTAGTGGGTCTGGTTGGTGAAACCCGAACGCAGACTGCCCGGATCGCTTTCGTTGAGGCCGACGATGTCGTGCTCGCCGGCCAACTGGGCGATGGTGTCGAGGCTGCCGCGCTTGTTGCCGGCGGGCAGCACGTGCGACCAGCTGCGCGTCGCGTAATCGCTGTAGCGACGCGTGCTGGAGCCGGCCTGAATGTTCGCGCTGAGCAGGCGCAGCCGGCGTGTATTCATGCTCGGATCGAGGCCAGCGGCGAGCCGATCAGTTCTTCTTCGCCGGCTCGACCACCGGCGCCGCCGGCGCGGTGGCCGCGGCGTCCGCCGCCGGAGCGGCAGCGGCCGGAGCGGCGGCCTGCATCGCGGCGCGTTCGCGCGCGACCAGGTGATCGGTGATGCGCAGGTAGTCCTCGAAGTTCTTGCCCTTCACCAGGTACTTGCCGGCCACCACCAGCGACGGGCTGGCGCTGACGCCGGAGCGCTGCATGAACTGCTCGGCGCGCTTGCCCTTGGCGTTGATCGCGAAGCTGTTCATGGTGCCGATGAAGTCCGACGCCTTGACGCCGTACTTGGCGTAGAACGCGCCGAGCTGTTCGTCGGTGACGGTCTGGTAGTTGATGCTCTGGTCGATGTGCAGCGCGCGGAACATCGCTTCGTGGCTCTTTTCCATCACGCCCAGGGTCTGGGCGGCGTAGAAGGCCTTCTCGAACGGGATCGGATTGCCGCCGAAGGGGCCGGCGATCGGGGTGAACTTCACGTCCGCGGTCTGCTTCTTGCGCCAATCCACGACCTGCGGCTCGAACTGAGCGCAGTGCGGGCAGGTGTAGCTGAAGATTTCCGCGACTTCGATCTTGCCGGCGACCGGCTCGAACGGCTGGCCGGCGGGAATTTCCTCGTAGTCGACGCCGGCGACCGGGGCCGGGCCGGCCG
>NZ_JBAMDI010000059.1:0-63975 GCF_036961695.1 Pseudomonas sp. CGJS7
GATCAAGATCAAGATCAAGATCAACAGCAACAGCAACAGCAACAGCAACAGCAACAGCAACAGCAACAGCAACAGCACAGTACAGTTTTGCCTTGTTATTTCCGTTGACTGTACCGGCCGGTGACTCCGCATAATGACGCCTCGAATTCACCCGGAGGTGGCATGAGCAAGACAGTCCTGGTACTGGTGGAAACCGTCGACGATTACCTGCCCATGCTGGAGCAGGCCGGTTACCACCTGATCCGTGCCCCTTCGCCGCAACTGCGCGCCGATGCCATTCATCGCCACGCCGAAGAAATCGATGCGGTACTCACCCGTGGGCCGCTGGGGCTATCCGCCACCGAAATTGACGCATTACCCAGATTGCAGATCATCTGCGTGATCGGCGCCGGCTACGAGCAGGTCGACCTGGCCGCCGCCGCCGCACGCGGCATAACCGTCACCAATGGCGCCGGGGCCAATGCCGCAGCCGTCGCCGACCACACCCTGGCCCTGCTGCTGGCGCTGCTGCGCGACATCCCCCGTGCCGATGCCAGCACGCGGCGCGGTGAATGGAACCGGGTGATCAGCCCCTCGGTGAGCGGCAAACGCCTGGGCATTCTCGGCCTCGGCGCAGTAGGGCTGGCAATCGCCAAGCGGGCCCACTTGGGCTTCGACATGCACGTCAGCTACCACAGCCGCACAGCACGCCAGGATGTGCCCTATGCCTGGTACGACAGCCCCCGACACTTGGCTGAAGCCGTCGACATCCTGGTGGTGGCCACCCCCGGTGGCGCCAACACCCGGCATCTGGTCGATGCCCACGTCCTTCAGGCCCTGGGGGCTGTCGGCTATCTGGTGAACATCGCCCGTGCCAGCGTGGTCGACACCCAGGCCCTGATTGCTGCATTGCAGCGTGGCCAGCTGGCTGGCGCCGCGCTGGATGTATTCGATGACGAGCCGACAGTGCCCGATGCACTCAAGGCCTTGCCCAACACCGTGCTCACACCCCACGTGGCTGGCCAGTCGCCAGAAGCCGCGCGCGACACGGTGGACTTGGTGCTGCGCAACCTGCAGGCGTTCTTTGCCGGTGAGCCAGTTTTGACCCCGGTACGCCCTTAACCCTTTTTCCAGATATCTGCCTGGCAGCGCCCGGGCAACAAGGAGTGTGTGCATGCAACTCGAAATCTTCCAGGTCGATGCCTTTTCCACTGAACCGTTCGGTGGCAACCCGGCCGCAGTGATCCCGCTGGACAGCTGGCTGCCGGACGATGTGCTGCAGCGCATCGCTGAAGAAAACAACCTGTCAGAAACAGCCTACTTCGTGCGCAAAGGCGAAACGTTCGACCTGCGTTGGTTCACCCCCACCGTGGAAGTCGACCTGTGCGGCCATGCTACCTTGGCCTCGGCTTACGTGCTGTTCGAGCAACTGGGTGAGCAGGCGCAAGTGCTTCGCTTCAATACCCGCAGTGGCGAGTTGCGCGTCAGCCGTGGCGCTGATGGCCTGCTGGCCATGGACTTCCCCGCCAAACAACCCGTAGCGGTCGACATGCCAGCGGGCCTTTTGCAGGCGCTGGGCTTGAGCCAGGCGAAGGCGGTGTACCTTAGCGACGATTATGTCGTGGTGATCGATGACGCCATGCTGCTCGAAACGTTGAAACCAGACTTTGTTGCGCTGTCGGCCTTCGACGTCCGTGGCATTGCCGTGACCGCGGCAGGGCGTGGCTTTGACTTCGTCACCCGCTGGTTCGGCCCGCGGGTTGGTGTGAATGAAGACCCGGTAACCGGTTCGGCACACACCTCGCTGGCGCCGTTGTGGGCCCAAAGGCTGGGCAAGAACGTGCTGAGCTGCGAGCAGGGCGGGGCACGCAAAGGGCAGTTGCAGTGCGAAGTGCCGGGCAATGGCCGCGTGATTATCAGTGGGCGGGCGGCGTTGTACCTGCGGGGCAATGTGTACATCTAGTACGGCGTGCGATGCCCTGGCGGGCTTCTATAATTGCAGGCCCATCTTTCCGTTCAAGGAGCCACCCATGGCCCTGGAAAAACACGGCACCTGCCTGTGCGGCGACACGCGGCTGACGGTCACCGTCGACAATACCCATATCAGCGCTTGTCATTGCAGCATGTGCCGCAAGTGGACCGGCGGCCCGCTGCTGGTGGTGCACTGCAGCAAGCCTCCGCTGATCGAGGGGCGTGCGCCGAGCGTCTATGATTCGTCCGACTGGGCCCAGCGTGCTTTCTGTGGCCGCTGTGGTACGCACCTGTACTACCGGCTCAAGGCCAACGACTTCCATGCCGTGCCGGTCGGCCTACTCGATGGCGACCAAGCCTGGGATTTCGACCTGCAGATCTTCGTCGAAGAGAAACCCGCGTGGTACTGCTTCGCCAATCAGACCAAGGAGCTGTCCGGCCAAGAGGTGTTCGAGCAGAACAGCTGATTCAACGTCATATCTGTACGGAGGCATTCCGTCGGCGAATGCCTCCGTACAATTCTGCGTGAACTTGCCAAACCGGTGCATTCCTGAGAAAAGGGCGGTTTTGTTTTTCAGCGTTTGGAGTGTACCCGTGAGCCAAGAACTGCAGATCATCGACCTGGTCGAGGGAGACGGCAAAGCCGCCGTCAAAGGTGCCCTGATCACCACCCAGTACACCGGCTGGCTGGCCGATGGCAGCGAGTTCGACTCGTCCTGGTCGCGCGGTAAGCCGTTCCAGTGCGTGATCGGTACCGGCAGGGTAATCAAAGGCTGGGACCAAGGCCTGATGGGCATGCGCGTTGGCGGCAAGCGCAAGCTGCAGGTACCGGCACACCTGGGGTATGGCGAACGCAGCGTAGGGAAGATCCCGCCGAATTCGGACCTGACCTTCGAGATCGAACTGCTGGAAGTGCTCACGCGGGATGATTGAGTGGTCACGTTGCAACCCGAGGTTCTTGCACCTTACACAATTGCGCAACACCCAGCCCCTAACCTAGGCCTTGCCTAGGGAACGGCAATCACCTCCAGGGAGGAACCAAACGGGTTCGGGGCACTCTGACCCTCACGCGTTGCCAAGGATGGCATTCACTGCACGGGCGCCCTGCAACTGGCCGGGCGATGTGGCGGGTAAACCCGATATTCTCTGCCACACGAGCCTGCCTTGATGAAGTTGCCAACATTCTTTCGCCGTCGCCGTCACTTGCTGCTGAGCCTGGTGCTCACTGCCATCGCCGCGCCGTTGGCGCTGGAGGCTGTCGAAAGCCGGGCACAACCGGTGGATGGCACCCAGACCCTGGTGTTTCTGCGTCATGGCGAGAAGCCGGGCGAGGGGCTCGGGCAGTTGAACTGCCAAGGCCTCAACCGTGCGCTGGACCTGGCCACTGTACTGCCCGAGCGCTTCGGCAAGGCCGACTATGTGTTTGCCGCCAACCCCACGCGGCATGTCGAGGAAGGCAGCCGGGACGAAAGCTACAGCTATATCCGCCCATTGATGACCATCACCCCCAGTGCCATCCGCCTCGGCTTGCCGGTGAATATCGACTACGGCGCCAACGACACCGCCGAACTGGCCGATGAGTTGCTGAGCGACAAATACCGCAATGCGACCATCTACACGGCCTGGTCCCACGGCTACCTGCCGGAACTGATCAACACCGTGGCCGGCAAGGCCCTGGGGGAGGAGCGGGTGATCACCGAGGACTGGAGCGGCGAAGACTTCGACACCCTCTACGTATTGACCCTGACCTGGCGCGATGGCAAGGCCAGCCTGCTGAGCCGCAATGTGCGCCAGGGCCTGAATGACGGTGCGCATAGCTGCCCGACCTGATCCGCTGGTACTGTTTGGCAAGGAAGCCGGAACAGGGATGAGCGATGAAGCAGCGGGTAACAGTGATCGGTGGTGGAGTGGTGGGCCTGGCGACGGCTTACGCGCTGGTGCGGGAAGGGTGGTCGGTTGACCTGATCGAGGCCCGCGACAGCCTGGCGTCGGCCACCAGCTTCGCCAATGGCGGGCAATTGTCCTATCGCTATGTAGCGCCGCTGGCTGATGCCGGGGTGCCGTGGCAGGCGCTGGGCTGGCTGTTGCAGGGCGAGTCGCCATTGCGCCTGCGCTTGCGCATGGACCCGGCCCAGTGGCGCTGGCTGCTGGCATTCACCCTGGCTTGCCGGCGTAGCGTCAATCGCCGTAATGCCGGGCAATTGCTTGAGCTGGCGATGTGCAGCCAGGCCGTTCTGGCGCAATGGCGCGAAGACCATAACCTGGGGGATTTCGCCTGGCGGCGCAATGGCAAGCTGGTGGCTTTTCGCAGTGAGCGGGCCTTTGCCCAAGGCCGGGAACAGTTGACGGACCCAGCCAGTCAGCAGGTGTTGGCGGCTGCCGAGCTGCGCGGGCTGGAGCCTGCCCTGGATGGCGCACCGTTTGTGGGTGGCGTGTTCACGGCGGGCGAAGAGGTTGGCGATTGCCACGTGTTTTGCTTGCGGCTGGAGGCGCTGTTGCGCGCGTCGGGCCAGTGCCGTTTCCTGCTTGGCCGGCCGGTGACGCAATTGGTTCAGCGCCAGGGCCAGGTCGTGGCACTGCAACTGGGCGATCAGCAGCTGGACGTGGAGCAGTTGGTGCTGTGTGCCGGGCATCGCGGCCCAGGCTTGGCATTACCGGGGGTGCAGATACCGGTATACCCGTTGAAGGGCTACAGCCTGACCGCACCGATCAGCGCCGGGCACCTGCCCCCGGAGGTGAGCCTTACCGACTATGAGCGCAAGATCGTCTATGCACGCCTGGGGCAGCAGCTGCGGGTAGCGGCGATGGTGGACATTGTCGGCTTCGACGAGTCGGTGGACATGCGCCGTTTGCAGAGCATGCGGCGGCTGGCGCTGGAGACGCTGCCAAGGGCGGCGGATTATGGCCAGGCGGTGGAATGGGCGGGGATGCGACCAGCGACACCGACCGGGGTGCCGATCATAGGTGGGACGGTGTACCGCAACCTGTGGCTGAACCTGGGGCATGGGGCGTTGGGATTCACCTTGGCCTGTGGCAGTGCGCAGCGTCTGGCCAGGATGATGCGTTAAGCGGGCCGGCCTCTTCGCGGCTAAAGCCGCTCCTACGAGGACCCCACGGTATTCAGGCTTGTGCTGGTCCGGTAGGAGCGGCTTCAGCCGCGAAGTGGCCGGTACAGGCGAAGGATGTCTAGCGGCCGAAGCGCATCGGCCATCCCACCACTTTCTTCGCCCGTGGCGTCGCATAGGTGCGCACTTTGGACGTGCTCAAACCCATGCGCACCAGCGATTCGGCAATGGTCACCGCTGCACTCACACCATCCACCACCGGCACGCCGGTGCGTTGGCGAATCTGCTCGTCCAGCCCGGCCATGCCGCCACAACCCAGGCAGATCACCTCGGCCTTGTCGTCGCGCACGGCGCGTTCGGCCTGCTCGACAATCGCCTCTACGGCCCGCAGCGGGTCGGCTTCCAGTTCCAGCACCGCCAGCCCGCTGGCTCGCACCGAGGCGCAGCGGTCATACAGGCCCGAGAGCTTCAGGCGGTCCTCGATCAGTGGCACGGTGCGGTCGAGCGTGGTTACTACGGAATAGGCGTGGCCCAGGTACATTGCCGTGCTGGCGGCGGCGTCGGTAATGTCCACCACAGGCACGTTGAGCAGTTCCTGCAGGCCTTCGCGGCCATGCTCGCCATAACCGGCCTGGATCACGGCATCGTAAGGCCCTTCAAAGGCCAGTACCCGGTCCATCACCGCGATGGCCGCGAGGTAGCTCTCGAAATTGCCCTCCACCGATTCGGCGCCAAACCAGGGTGTCAGGCCGACGATTTCGGTACCGGGTGCGGCCACCGCACGGGCCTGTTCGGCAATGGCGTGGGTGATGGCTTCGGTAGTGTTGACGTTGGCGATCAGAATACGCATGGGCAGTCCTCCCTGACTAATGGCTGCTGTGGTCGACGGCGATGCACTCGCCGCTGACGTCGTGGTAATGGCGGTTACGTGGCGCGATCAGCAGGTACAGGGCGGCGGCGATGCCGGCACCGATCAGCCAGGAGAACGGCGCGATACCCTGGAAGTTGGGCACCAGGGCCAGCACGATGGCCAGCAGTGCGGCCGGCACGAAGGCGGCCACGGCGCGCAGGTTGATGCCCTTGCTGTAGTGATAGGCGCCGGCCGGGTGCTCGGTATACAGCTCCGGCACGTTGATGCAGCCTTTGCGCAGCAACCAGTAGTCGGACATGATCACGCCGTACAGCGGGCCGAGCAGGGCGCCCAGGCCCGACAGGAAGTACACGATCACCAGCGGGCTGTTGTACAGGTTCCAGGGCAGGATCAGCACCGCCAGGGTGGCGCTGATCAGCCCGGCACGGCGGAAGTTCAGGTGGCGCGGCGCCAGGTTGCTGAGTACGAAGGCCGGGGCGACGAAGTTGGCCATGATGTTCACCGCCACGGTGACGATCAGGAAGGCCAGGCAGCCGAGCACCAGGAATGGCGTGCTGGGTATGGCGGCAACGATCTGCGTCGGGCTGTCGATGATCTGGCCGTTGATCTGGAATTGCGCGCCGCACAGCACCACGGTGATCACGGCGAATACCAGGATGTTTACCGGCAGGCCCCAGAAGTTGCCGACGCGGATGGTCTTGCGGCAAGGCGAGGAGCGGGCGAAGTCACAGAAGTTCAGCACCAGGGTGCCGTAGATCGCCAGCCACAGTGCGCCGCCGGCAAAGATGTTGCGCCACATCTCGTAGCCGGTCAGCGGGGTAGCCACCGACCAGGCAATGCGCGCGTCGGCCTTGAAGTACATGAACACCGCCAGTGCGGCGACGGTCAGCAGGATCACAGGCCCGGCAAAGGCCTCGTAACGGCGCACCATCTCCATGCCGTAGGCCAGGATCACCAGCTGCACCAGCCAGATCGACACGAAACACACCCAGCCCAGGCTGGACAGGCCGAGGATGCTGTCGTGATCGTAGGCTGCCAGTTGCGGCCACACGGCGGTGAGCAGCACCCGCAGCACCACCGATGCCAGGTAGGTCTGGATGCCGAACCAGGCGATGGCGATGACGGCACGGATCAAAGCCGGGATCTGCGCGCCATGGATGCCGAAGGCAATGCGGCTGATGACTGGGAACGGTACCCCGGTTTTCTGCCCCATGTAACCCGACAGGTTCATGAAGAAGTACACCAGTGCCGCGCCGATGGCCAGCGACAGCAGAATTTGCCAGCCGCCCAGGCCGAGGGCGAACAAGCCCATGGCGAACGAATAGTTGGCGATATTGTGCACATCGTTTGTCCACAGCGCGAAGATGCTGTAGCCGCCCCAGCGACGGCCTTCCATACGCGTTGGCGCCAGGTCGCGGTTATGCAGGCGCGGGCTGAGAACAAGGTCCGGCTGGTGGCCGGCAAGCGTGGACGCGGGGTGTGTGCTGGCGACGGATAGTTCAGGGGCAAGGTCGAGGCTGCTACTCATTCCGGCGGGCTCCTGATGCACTTGGACTGCGATGAGCGGGCATGCGCACGGGCTCGCCATCTCGTCGGTGCAGCGTTGGCATCACAGGGTTGTGGGCGCGGCGGCTGACATTGGGTCGGCGTCGCGGATTCTTGTGTATCTATGTTTTGTTTAAGTTGTATACAAAACACGAACACACAAAAGCGAGTTCCATGCCAAGGGAAGAGCAGGTTTCAACAGGCGATGATTTCGAACTTATCTTGTTAAAAGGTAAGTTAATGAAATACAGAGAATATAAGTTGACCGTATGAACAAGTTTAAATTTTTGAAAGATTGATTAGTTGATCATTTGGTCAAAATAAAGGGAGGAAAGTGTGTAACGAATTGGGGCGCTACTGAAGAAAGTGCACACAAAAATGGCACCTATGGTTACGTTTTTGTGTACAAAAAATAGTCAGCTTTTCCTGTGCTGGCCTCTTCGCGAGCACGACTGCGAGGAGGCCAGTACAGGGGCCGATCAATCCATTGGCGGCAACCGCCGCTTGACCGGGGTCTTCTTGATGATCGCGGTATTGGTCTCAGCCAGCACATTCATGAGGTCGAGCAGCGTGTCCAACTGCTCCATCGAGCGCACATGTAGTCGGGCTATGAAGCAGTCCTCGCCAATGACCTTGTCGCATTCGGTGAACTCAGGGATGGCAATGATCTGGCGCTCCACTTCTTGCAGCTTCCCCGGCAACGGACGGATACGCACGATCGCCTGCAACTGGTAGCCAAAGGCGCGTGGGTCGACCTCCACGGTATAGCCGCGCAGCACGCCACGCTCTTCCAGCCGCCGCAGGCGCTCGCTGACGCTGGGTGCGGACAGCCCGCTGACCTGCGCCAGAGCCTTGAGCGAGCGGCGCGAGTCCTCCATCAGTGCGTTGATCAATAATTGGTCAATGGCATCGGTCATGCTCACCTCATCAGGTAATTCGTGTTATCTGCCTTGATAGTAAAGGCAGGTTGGCAAAAACGCCTTGGTTATCCGCTGGATGGCCCGCCTTCAGCCTTTGCATACTGTGGCCATTATCAAAGGGAGGTTTGAGATGGACAGTTCATTGCGCCGCGGCTCGCTGGAAATGGTGGCCGCCATGCTGATTTCCGGGACCATTGGCTGGTTCGTGCTGGTGTCCGGCCAGCCGGTGCTGGATGTGGTGTTCTGGCGCTGCGTGTTCGGTGCCGTGACCTTGCTGGCGATTTGCGCCGCGTTTGGCTTTCTGCGCCCAGGCGTGATCAGCCGCACGGCATTTTTGCTGGCGATTGCCAGCGGGGTGGCCATTGTCGGCAACTGGCTGCTGTTGTTCGCTTCGTACGCACGGGCGTCGATTGCCATTGGCACGGCGGTGTACAACGTGCAGCCGTTCATGCTGGTGGGGCTGGCGGCGCTGTTTCTGGGCGAAAAGATCACGTTGGCCAAGGTGACCTGGTTGAGTGTGGCGTTCCTCGGCATGCTGGCCATCGTCAGTGCCCACGGCGCTGGGCAAAGTAATGGCGAGGACTATCTGCTGGGGATTGCCCTGGCGCTGGGGGCGGCGTTTCTGTATGCAATCGCGGCCTTGATCATCAAGCGCCTGAGTGGCACGCCCCCGCACCTGATTGCGTTGATTCAGGTAACCACGGGTGTGTTGCTGCTGGCGCCATGGGTCACGCTTGGCGGGTTGCCGGTCGAAGTGCCGGCGTTGGCCAGCTTGTTGACACTGGGGATGGTGCACACCGGCCTGATGTATGTGCTGTTGTACAGCGCCATCCAGCGTTTGCCCACGGCCTTGACCGGTGCGCTGTCGTTCATTTACCCGATTGCGGCAATTCTGGTGGACTGGGTGGCGTTCGGGCACCGCCTGGCGCCGCTGCAGTGGCTGGGCGTGGGGTTGATCCTGCTGGCGGCAGCGGGCATGCAGCAGGGGTGGTGGTTCCGCTCGGCGCGCCATCCTGTAGGCGCGGGTTTACCCGCGAAGAGGCCCGCAAGGTAGAATGCCGCTTTTTGCCAGCCTGCGATCCGCCATGACCTCGCCCATCGACACCCTTGAGCAACACCTGCTTGCCGCCCTTGACCCTGCACCACGGGAAACCCGCCGCCTGTTTCACGGGCGCGGCCGCTGCTGGCAGGGCCTGGAGCAGGTCACCGTCGACTGGCTGCAGGGCGTGCTGTCGGTCGCCTTGTTCCGTGAGCCGCCCGAGGGCCAGCTCGCCGAACTGGAAGCCATGCTGCGCAGCTTGGCCGAGCGCCCGCAGTGGACGGGTCAGGCAGTCATCATCCAGCACCGCTACCTGCCCGACAGCCCGGGCCAGTGGCTGCTGGGCGAGCCGTGCCAGCAACGCGAAGTGATCGAGGACGGCCTGACCTACCTGCTGGACCTGGGCGTGCGGCAAAACAATGGCCTGTTCCTCGACATGCGCTATGGCCGCCGCTGGGTGCGCGAGCAGGCGGCGGGCAAGCGCGTGCTGAACCTGTTCGCCTATACCTGCGGCTTTTCCGTGGCAGCGATTGCCGGTGGCGCTGAGCAGGTGGTGAACCTGGACATGGCCAAGTCGGCCCTGTCGCGGGGCCGGGACAACCATCGCCTCAATGGCCACGATGCATCACGGGTGGCGTATCTGGGGCATGAACTGTTCAAGTCGTGGGGCAAGGTGCGTAAGTACGGGCCTTATGACCTGATCATCATCGACCCGCCGACCTTCCAGCGTGGCAGCTTTGTGCTGACCCAGGATTACGCAAAGATCCTGCGGCGTTTGCCGGAGTTGTTGAGCGAAGGCGGGACGGTGCTGGCGTGTGTCAACGACCCGGGGATCGGGCCTGAGTTTCTGATTGAAGGCATGGCAGAGCAGGCGCCTTCGTTGGCTTATGTCGAGCGCCTGGAAAACCCGCCGGAGTTTCCGGACGTTGACCCGGCGGGGGGGCTGAAGGCCTTGGTGTTCCGCCGGGTTTGATGTTGCTTGTGCGTTACTGACCGGTATAGATCTGGTCAAACACCCCACCATCATTGAAGTGGGTCTTCTGCACGGTACGCCAGTCACCGAAGGTTTTCTCCACCGACAGGAAGTCCACTTTCGGGAAGCGGTCGGTGTACTTGGCCAGTACCGTCGCATCACGCGGGCGCAGGTAGTTGTTGGCGGCGATCTCTTGGGCTGCTGGTGACCACAGGTACTTCAGGTATTCCTCGGCCACGGCCTGGGTGCCTTTCCGGGCCACTACCTTGTCGACCACCGTCACCGGTGGCTCGGCTTCGGCCGATACGCTTGGGTAGACCACTTCGAACTGGTCGCGGCCGAACTCGCGGGCGATCATCTCGGCTTCGTTCTCGAAGGTGACCAGCACGTCACCGATCTGGTTGGTCATGAACGTGGTAGTGGCGGCGCGGCCACCGGTGTCCAGCACGGGTGCCTGCTTGAACAGCTTGCCGACGAAGTCGCGGGCTTTGCTTTCATCGCCGCCTTGCTTGAGTACGTAGCCCCAGGCCGACAGGTAGGTATAGCGGCCATTACCCGAGGTTTTCGGGTTGGGCACAATCACCTGGACACCGTCCTTGAGCAGGTCGGGCCAGTCTTTGAGGGCTTTCGGGTTGCCCTTGCGCACGATGAACACAGTGGCCGAGGTGAACGGCGCGCTGTTGTTCGGCAGGCGGGTGACCCAGTTGTCGGGCACCAGCTTGCCGTTGTCTGCCAGGGCGTTGATGTCGGTGGCCATGTTCATGGTGATGACATCGGCCGGCAGGCCATCGATCACTGCACGGGCCTGCTTGCTCGAGCCGCCGAAGGACATCTGCACGTTGACCTTCTCGTTGTGCTCGGCTTCCCAGTGCTTCTGGAAGGCCGGGTTGTAGTCCTTGTAGAAGTCGCGCATCACGTCGTAGGAAACGTTGAGCAGGGTGGGGGCGGCCTGGGCGAGGTTGCCCAAGGCCAGGCCTGCGGCGAGCAGCGAGGTGGTGAAGAGTTTTTTCACGTTGCTTCCTTGTTCTTGAAGGGTGTTGGGGCAGATTGCCAGCGACTATAACGGGTGGGTTTACACGGGTTAAAGAACAAAAAATGCTTTGGTTATGCTTCTGCCTGTGCCGGCCTCTTCGCGGGTAAACCCGCTCCTACGGGGGACCGCGCACGGTCCCGGCCTGTTGGTAGGAGCGGGTTTACCCGCGAAGAGGCCGGCGCAGGCGATATCACGCTTTGGGAAACAACCCATTCCCACAGCGAGAACAGAACGCCGCCCCCTGCTCGTGGGTCTTCTTGTGGCAGGTCGGGCAATCATGCTGCAGCTGCTCCCCACGCATGGCATTGGCCAGCTCGGCGGTAAAGATGCCGGTCGGCACGGCAATGATCGAGTAACCGGTAATCATCACCAGCGACGACAGCACCTGCCCCAGCGGGGTCTTCGGCACGATGTCGCCAAAGCCCACTGTGGTCAGGGTAACGATGGCCCAGTAGATGCCTTTGGGGATGCTGGTAAAGCCATGCTCAGGCCCTTCGATCACGTACATCAGCGTGCCGAACACGGTCACCAGCGTCGATACCGTCACCAGGAACACGATGATCTTCTGCTTGCTGCCGCGCAGCGCCTCCATCAGGTAATGGGCCTGCTTTAGGTACGGGCTGAGCTTGAGTACACGGAAGATCCGCAGCATCCGGATGACCCGGATGATGAGCAGGTACTGGGCGTCGCTGTAGTACAGCGCGAGGATCCCCGGCACGATCGCCAGTAAATCGACCAGGCCGTAGAAACTGAAGGCATAGCGCAACGGCTTGGGCGAGCAGTACAGGCGGGTGATGTATTCGGCCAGGAAGATCGCGGTAAAGCCCCACTCGATGCCGGCCAGCAGGCCGGCGTAGCCTTGGTGCACCTCGTCGATGCTGTCGAGAATGACGGTGACCAGGCTGGCCAGGATGATCAGCAGGAGGATCTTGTCGAAGCGGCGACCGGCTACGGTGTCGGTCTGGAAGACCATGATGTAGAGGCGTTCGCGTAAAGGCAGAGGTGCGGTCATGAAGTGCAGGTTCCGAAAGCTTGAGATGCAAGACTAGATGCACAGGGCCTGCTACGGAAAGGTGAATCATGTCACCTGCTAAAAATGCCAGTACTAAGGTTCTCGTCGAGGCCTCAGTATAAGACTGGGTATTTCATTGACAGCGAGGCGGGAAATGAACGACCAGTCAAAAGCAGTAAGCCGGCAGCGTTTGGGGCACACTTTGTTAGCTTACACACCATTTGGTTTTTTACAGTGCATCGAGAGCGCAACGCGCTTGGCGTTCAATGGGCAGTGGTTGGAGAGAGGAACGCAGGGGTATCTGCTGGGCAGTGGGAAGCGGCTGTTCAATCCTGCACTTATGCGTTTTTCCAGTCCAGACAGTTTGAGCCCCTTTGGCAGAGGTGGCGTGAATGCATACATGTATTGCGGTGGAGATCCTGTGAACCATACCGACCCCTCAGGCAACGCAGGAGTAAAAACCGGTTTCGGTAAGTTCATGAAGCAGAAGAATGTGAACTTGGCGCAGCGGACGAGAGCCAAGAAGTTCTTACGCGAGCCGATGCAGGCGATTGCCGAGCAGAAAGGAACGTTTAGATTTACGGTAAAGGTAGGTTCATCTTATATTGAGGTGAATGTAGTGGACGGGAGCTTCTCTTATGCGTCTAGAACCAGTTTCGATTTGCTGTCGAATCCTGCTAAATACCAAAAAAATGGCATTGAAGTGAGTCTCGATCATGTTCCTATGATGCCGGTTGGCAGGGGTTTTTCATCAACAATGGATCTTGTTCCTAAAGAAAAAACCAGCGCAATGCCACCGATTACTCCACAACACCCTCAACTACCGGCTGCAGGGGCGAATTTAAGAGCTAACTTGCCTATCGACGCGACGATTGATTCTTCTGAGGCTTAGCTGAGTAAACGCACTGTCACCTACATGCATTAACCAGCAGGCAACTACAAATGGTGCGATCAGCGCTGCCATAGGTAGAAGGCCGGACAGCGGTTGCGGCAGCAAGGCCAGGGCGTTCGCCAGCAGACCGGCTAGGGCAACAAACAGGGCGCCGCCGATCAGGTTGGGCGCGGTCAGCAGGATGGCCAGGGGGGTGTGCAGCAGCACCTGGCTGAAGCCGTTGAGTAACGCCGTGGCTCGATCGGGGCACGGGTTGACGAAATGTTTGGTGTACATGGGGCAGTCAGTGAGGTTGATGGGGGGCGGTGGGCCTCTTTGGGCCTCGGTTTTCCGCGGTCGGGTAGAGCGGTATTCGGGGAGGGCTTTGCCCTCCAATCGCGACACAAGGCCGCTCCCACAGGGATCGCATTTCCTTGTGCCAGCGCGGCCCTGTCGGAGCGGCCCGCGAATAGGCGGCGCAGGCGCTATCACGCTTTGGGAAACAACCCATTCCCACAGCGAGAACAGAACGCCGCCTCACCAGGAACACGATGTTCTTCTGCTTGCTGCCGCGCAGCGCCTCCATCAGGTAATGGGCCTGCTTGAGGTACGGGCTGAGCTTGAGTACAGATGGCGGCCAGTAAGCCGGCTTAGCTCTGGTGCACTTCGTCGATGCTGTCGAGGATCACCGTGACCAGGCTGGCCAGGATGATCAACAGCAGGATCTTGTCGAAGCGGCGACCGGCTAGGGTGTCGGTCTGGAAGACCATGATGTAGCGGGTTCCGAAGGCAAAGCGGAAAGCCTAGAGGGTCTTTGCCCAAGGCTGCAACGAATGAACTGTTAAAATTGCTAGTTCTCCGGATCGGATTGGCTGGGGCAGAATCCCGTAGGGTCAGGGGGGAGGCGAGCATGAAACTGCAGAGTGGACAGTTACCCGAGCAAATTGCTGTTGAGCGTGCTCAGACGAAGTGGATACGGTCATACGCAGCTTATGGGTATTCACTGAATTGGCCGATTCCTTCATTGGGTTTCAATGGCGAACGGCACGATGGCATCTTGCAAGCCTATGCGCTGGGCAATGGTCACCGATTCTATAGCCCCATTTTTATGCGTTTTTACAGCCCGGATGGTTTAAGCCCTTTTGGGAATGGTGGGCTGAATGCTTACTGTTATTGTGAGGGTGATCCGATAAAC
Source organism: Pseudomonas sp. CGJS7 (assembly GCF_036961695.1). Classification (NCBI taxonomy): domain Bacteria; kingdom Pseudomonadati; phylum Pseudomonadota; class Gammaproteobacteria; order Pseudomonadales; family Pseudomonadaceae; genus Pseudomonas; species Pseudomonas sp. CGJS7. Next base: position 14,475 of record NZ_JBAMDI010000059.1, read on the forward strand.
AGCTCTGACCCGTCAGGTCAGATGAAACGTGTGAAAACTGGGCTAACTGCTGAGTTTAAGCGCTTTGGCATACCGAAAATTTTCAAACGGGGAGTGAAGAATCATTTCGCGAACAGCTCTGAAGCTTACAGCTTGGGTATTGGTAGTGCTGGATACGAAATTTCCAGAGGTAAGGATGGTCGGTTTACGGTGGTCAAGGTTGATGGTTTGGGCGCTACTCGGAAACAGTTGGAGCGCTCTCAAGCAGACAACGTTCTCCTTCAAGAACAGAATCAAGTGCTGCAGAGCAGGCTAGATGAGCAGCTAGCGCTACGCTCTCTTCCGAAGCCTCTTCGTCCTCTACCTCCGTCTCCGCCCCCGCGCCCGCCAAAGGGTATTTCCTCGGCACCCGATCCAGCTCCCATTAGGCTGCCAGAGGCGGAGTGGATATCTGCACCCCCCCGTTAGTTCGGTAATCGATGTGAGCTGTCTTTCTGTGTCCTATGACCTAGGTGATCAGCTACATGCATCAGCCAGCAGGCGGCGACAAAGGGCGCGGTCAGGCCGGGCACAGGCATCAGCTTGAACAGCGGTTGCAGCAGCAAGGCCAAGGCAATCGCCAGCAGGGTCACCCAGGGTTTTTCACCTCGCCTGCTGAAGGCCAGTGCCGCCAGGGCTGCGTTGAAACCGTATAGCCCCAACCAGGCAGCTTGCGGTTGATCGGCGAGCAGCGCCACCCCGCCACCAATAGCCGAACCGATCACCGCCCACATCGCCGCATAGGGGTTGGCGATGAACATGCCGACGATGATCAGCAACCCGGCCAAGGGCTGGTCGAGCAGGAAGATCTGGCCTATGCCGCGGGCCAACGCATACAGCGGGTCAGCTTCGACGAAGCCGCTGGGCGAGGGGCTGGCGATTAGCAGTGTGGCCCAGCCGAGCATGACGAAGGGGGCGGTGTAGGCGACCAGCAACTTGCCGCCGCGCTTGCGCCACTGGTGGGTGATGATGCTGGACAGGCCGCCGGCGGCGATGATCAGGGGGGGCAATATGGCCGACCAGGGCAGCACGGCGCTGATCAGGATGCCGATCAGTACGCCGTTGTAGCAGTAAAGCCCGGCCTGGCGGTCGGCACGGTCATAGCCGCGTGCCTGGGCGGTGAGCAGGCCGGCCAGGGCGCCAAGCAGCGCGCCGCCGACCAGGTTGGGTGCTGTCAGCAGGATGGCCAGCAGGCAGCACAGGCCGCACAGGGGGTTGCGCAGCAGCAGCACCTGGCTGAAGCCGTTGAGTAACGCCGTGGCCCAGTCGGGGCACGGGTTGACGAAATTTTTGGTGTACATGGGGCAGTCAGTGAGGTTGATGGGGGAGCGGTGGGCCTCTTTGGGCCTCGGTTTTCCGCGGTCAGGTAGAGCGGTATTCGGGGAGGGCTTTGCCCTCCAATCGCGAAACAAGGCCGCTGCCACAGGGATCCCATTCCCTTGTGCCAGCGCGGCCCTGTGGGAGCGGCCTTGTGTCGCGAAAGGGGCGCAACGCGCCCCCGGCAATCTCAGATCAAAGTCTCGATCCGCAGTGTGTTAGTCGTACCCGGCTTGCCGAAAGGCACGCCAGCGGTGATCAGCAGCGTGTCGCCACGGCTGGCCATGCCTTGCGCCTGGGCAATCTCCAGGGCGGTGGAAACCACCTCGTCGACCTGACGCAGGCGGTCGTTGACCACTGAATGCACGCCCCAGGCCACGCTCAGGCGGCGCGCGGTGTTCAGGTTCGGCGTCAGGTTGAGGATCGGTGCCCGTGGCCGCTCGCGTGCCGCGCGCAGGGTCGAGGCACCCGACTCGCTGTAGTTGACCAGCACCGCCACCGGCAGGATGCCGCTGATGCGGCGGATGGCGCAGCTGATGGCATCCGACACGGTCGCTTCGGCCTTTGGCCGGCCGACGTCGAGCTGGGCCTGGTAGTCCGGGCCGTTCTCCACCTGGCGGATGATCTTGCTCATCATCTGCACGGCTTCCAGCGGGTAATCACCCGAGGCGGTTTCGGCCGACAGCATCACTGCATCGGCACCTTCGGCTACCGCGTTGGCCACGTCGGTGACTTCGGCACGGGTTGGCGCTGGCGAGAAACGCATCGACTCGAGCATCTGCGTGGCCACCACCACGGGTTTGCCCAGCTGGCGGCAGGTGCCGATGATGCGCTTCTGGATCTGCGGCACGCTCTCGGCCGGTACTTCCACGCCCAGGTCACCACGGGCCACCATGATCGCGTCTGCCAGCTCGGCGATGGCTTGCAGTTGCTCGACGGCCGATGGTTTCTCGATCTTGGCCATCAGGTAGGCGCGGTCACCGATCAGCTGGCGCGCTTCGACGATGTCTTCAGGGCGCTGAACGAACGACAGGGCGACCCAGTCCACACCCAGCTCCAGGCCAAAGGCCAGGTCGCGGCGGTCTTTTTCGGTGAGCGGGGAGAGGTCGAGCACCGCTTGCGGTACGTTGACGCCCTTGCGGTCGGAAAGCTCGCCACCGTTCAGCACCTCGGTGTCGATGGCGTCGCTGTGCTTGGCGGTCACGCGCAGGCGCAGTTTGCCGTCGTCCAGCAGCAGGTCCATGCCGGGCTCGAGGGCGGCGATGATTTCGGGGTGCGGCAGGTTGACCCGGCGGCTGTCGCCCGGGTTTTTGTCCAGGTCCAGGCGCAGGGCCTGCCCGCGTTGCAACTGCACTTTGCCTTCGGCGAAGCGGCCAACGCGCAGCTTCGGCCCTTGCAGGTCCATGAGGATGCCCAGCGGGTAGTTCAGCTGTTGCTCGACTTCGCGGATCCACTGGTAGCGCAGGGCGTGGTCGGCATGCTCGCCATGGCTGAAGTTGAGGCGAAAGATGTTCACCCCGGCTTCGACCAGCTGGCGGATATCGTCGATGCCGTTGATCGCAGGGCCAAGGGTGGCGAGGATCTTAACTTTTTTATCAGGCGTCATGATTGGGCAGTCTCGAGGATCAGGATGGCGCGGAAGTCGTTGACGTTGGTGCGGGTCGGTTCGGTGACGATCAGCGCATCCAGCGCGGCGAAGTAGCCGTAGCCGTTGTTGTTGTCCAGCTCGTTGCTGGCCGACAGGCCCAATGCTTCGGCGCGGTCGTAGCTGGTTGGGGTCATCAAGGCGCCGGCGTTTTCTTCCGAGCCATCAATGCCGTCGGTGTCACCGGCCAGGGCGTACACGCCCGGCAGGCCTTTGAGGCTTTCGGTGAGGCTGAGCAGGAATTCGGCGTTGCGCCCGCCGCGGCCGTTGCCGCGCACGGTCACGGTGGTTTCGCCACCCGACAGGATCACGCAGGGCGCTTTGAGCGGCTGGCCGTGCTGAACGATTTGCCGGGCGATACCGGCATGCACCTTGGCCACTTCGCGCGATTCGCCTTCCAGGTCGCCGAGGATCAGCGGGCTGAAACCGGCCTGACGGGCTTTGACCGCGGCGGCCTCCAGCGACTGCTGGGGTTTGGCGATCAACTGGAAGTGGCTGCGGGCCAGGGCCGGGTCATCAGCCTTGACGGTTTCCGAGGCCGGGTTGTTCAGCCAGTCGATGACCGCTTTGGGCGCTTCGATGTTGTAGCGTTTGAGGATGGCCAGGGCGTCGGCCGAGGTGCTCGGGTCGGCCACGGTGGGGCCGGAGGCGATTACCGTGGCGAGGTCGCCCGGTACATCGGAAATGGCATAGGTGTAGACCGTGGCCGGCCAGCAGGCCTTGGCCAGGCGCCCGCCCTTGATCGCCGAGAGGTGCTTGCGCACGCAGTTCATCTCGCCGATGGTGGCGCCGGATTTCAGCAGTGCCTTGTTGATCTGCTGCTTGTCGGCCAGGGTCAGGCCTTCGGCAGGCAGGGCCAGCAGCGCCGAGCCACCGCCAGACAGCAGGAAGATGACGCGGTCTTCTTCGTTGAGGTTGCTGACCAGTTCCAGCACGCGCTTGGCCACCGCCAGGCCGGCAGCGTCCGGGACCGGGTGGGCGGCTTCGACCACCTCGATCTTCTGGCAGTTGGCGCCGTGGCCGTAACGGGTCACGACCAGGCCGGAGACTTCGCCCTGCCAGCTTTTCTCGACCACTTCGGCCATGGCGGCTGCGGCCTTGCCGGCGCCGATGACGATAACCCGGCCGCTGCGATCGGCGGGCAGGTAGGGTTCGAGGACTTGACGGGGGTGGGCGGCGGCGATGGCTGTGTCGAACAGCTCGCGGAGAAGTTTTTGCGGATCGACCGACATGGCAGGCTCCCAATTATTGTTGTTCTGCAGAATCAAAAACGCCCCTGGAACTGCCTCCGTGCAGGCCGAACCAGGGGCGGGTGTTGCTCGGGGTCACCCCTGAGCCTGTGGTCGCAGGTTCAGCGGTGTTGGCTTCTTCGCGGGCTTGCCCGCTCCCACAGGTACTGCACAGGTTTCGAGGGTGGTGCGATCCCTGTGGGAGCGGGCGTGCCCGCGAAGAGGCCGGTAAGGTCTTACTTGTCGCCGCGGATCGAGAAGTTGGCCATGTGCTCCAGGCCTTTGATCAGCGCCGAGTGGTCCCAGTTGCCGCCGCCCAGTGCCTGGCAGGTGTTGAACACTTGCTGGGCATTGGAAGTGTTGGGCAGGTTGATGCCCAGTTCCTTGGCGCCTTGCAGGGCCAGGTTCAGGTCCTTCTGGTGCAGGTTGATGCGGAAGCCTGGGTCGAAGGTGCCCTTGATCATGCGCTCGGCGTGCACTTCGAGGATTTTCGACGAAGCAAAGCCGCCCATCAGTGCTTCGCGCACCTTGGCAGGGTCGGCGCCGTTCTTGGCGGCGAACAGCAGGGCTTCGGCCACGGCCTGGATGTTCAGGGCGACAATGATCTGGTTGGCGACCTTGGCGGTCTGGCCGTCACCGTTGCCACCGACGCGGGTGATGTTCTTGCCCATGGCTTCGAACAGCGGCAGGGTGCGCTCGAAGGCGTTCGGGCAGCCACCGACCATGATGCTCAGGGTCGCCGCCTTGGCGCCGACTTCACCACCGGACACCGGGGCGTCCAGGTAGGCGGCACCGGTAGCCTTGATCTTCTCGGCGAAGGCTTTGGTGGCGGTTGGCGAGATCGAGCTCATGTCGATCACCACCTTGTTCGGACCAACGCCTTCGGCCACGCCGTTTTCACCGAACAGGACGCTTTCGACCTGCGGGGTGTCGGGGACCATGACGATGATGAATTCGGCTTCCTGGGCAACCTCTTTCGGGTTGGCCAGGGCCACGGCACCGGCAGCGATCAGGTCGGCTGGCGCGGCGTCGTGGTGGGTGGAAATGAACAGGCTGTGACCTGCCTTTTGCAGGTTCTGAGCCATGGGCTTGCCCATGATGCCGGTGCCGATGAAACCGATTTTAGCCATGAGAAATTACCTCTTTGTAATTGTGATATCTCAAGCAAGCTTTGGCCCCCTGTGGGAGCGGGCTCGCCCGCGAAGCAGACAACTCGGTGGATGGCACCGGCTTTGCCGGTGTTCGCGGGCGAGCCCGCTCCCACAGGGTCCCGAGTTGTTCCTCAGATTGCGTTATGGGTTTTCAGCCAGCCCAGGCCCGCTTCGGTGGTGGTCAGCGGCTTGTACTCCGCGCCCACCCAGCCCTGGTAGCCGATGCGGTCCAGGTGTTCGAACAGGAAGCGGTAGTTGATCTCGCCGGTGCCTGGTTCATTGCGGCCTGGGTTGTCGGCCAGCTGGATGTGGTTGATCAGCTTCAGGTTGGCTTCCATGGTGCGAGCCAGGTCACCTTCCATGATCTGCATGTGGTAGATGTCGTACTGCAGGAACAGGTTGTCGCTGCCCACTTCGGCCTGGATTTCCAGCGCCTGCTGGGTGGTGTTCAGGTAGAAGCCGGGGATGTCGCGGGTGTTGATCATTTCCATGACCAGACGGATTCCGGCGGCTTTCAGCTTGTCAGCGGCGTAGCGCAGGTTCTCGACGAAGGTCTTGCGCACGGTGGCGCAGTCCGGGCCTTGTGGGCGGATGCCGGCCAGGGCGTTGACCTGGGTATTGCCCAGCACCTTGGCGTACTCGATGGCCTTGTCGACACCGGCACGGAACTCTTCGATGCGGTCGGGGTGGCAGGTGATACCGCGCTCACCTTTGGCCCAGTCGCCGGCCGGCAGGTTGAACAGCACCTGGGTCAGGCCGTTGGCCTCCAGCTGCTGCTTGATGTCGGCAGCGCTGAAGTCGTACGGGAACAGGTATTCGACGCCGCTGAAACCAGCATCGGCGGCAGCCTTGAAGCGGGCCAGGAAGTCCTGTTCGGTGAACAGCATGGACAGGTTGGCAGCGAAGCGAGGCATGAGTTGTCTCCTTGCGATGAAGGCCCCCAGGGCGTGCCTGGGGGCGTCAGGCGATCAGTCCAGCAGCGAGATGGCGGTTGGCGCGTCGTTGCCGACCAGAGCCAGGTCTTCGAATTCGTTGACCGCGTTGATCTCGGTGCCCATGGAAATGTTGGTCACACGCTCGAGAATCACTTCAACCACCACCGGCACGCGGAACTCTTCGGCCATCTTCTGTGCCTTGATCAGGGCAGGGGCGATTTCTGCTGGCTCGAACACACGGATGGCCTTGCAACCCAGGCCTTCGACCACGGCGACGTGGTCGACACCGTAGGTGGCAGCGTCGGTCGAGTTGATGTTCTCGAACGCCAGTTGTACACAGTAATCCATGTCGAAGCCACGCTGCGCCTGGCGGATCAGGCCCAGGTAGGCGTTGTTCACCAGCACGTGGACGTACGGCAGGTTGAACTGGGCGCCTACCGCCAGTTCTTCGATCATGAACTGGAAGTCGTAGTCACCCGACAGCGCCACAACCTTGCGCTTCGGATCGGCTTTGACCACGCCCAGCGCAGCAGGGATGGTCCAGCCCAGCGGGCCGGCCTGGCCGCAGTTGATCCAGTGGCGAGGCTTGTACACATGCAGGAACTGCGCGCCGGCAATCTGCGACAGGCCGATGGTGCTGACGTAGCAGGTGTCTTTGCCGAACACCTGGTTCATTTCTTCGTAGACGCGCTGCGGCTTGACCGGCACGTTGTCGAAGTGGGTCTTGCGCTGCAGGCTCGACTTGCGCTCCTGGCACTCTTCCAGCCAGGCCTTGCGGCACTTGAGCTTGCCGGCGGCTTTCCACTCGCGGGCCACTTCCAGGAACACGTCCAGTGCCTTGCCAGCATCGGAAACGATGCCCAGGTCCGGGGTGAACACGCGGCCGATCTGGGTCGGTTCGATGTCGACGTGCACGAACTTGCGGCCTTCGGTGTAGACATCGACGGAACCGGTGTGGCGGTTGGCCCAGCGGTTACCGATACCGAATACCAGGTCGGATTTCAGCAGGGTTGCGTTGCCATAGCGGTGCGAGGTCTGCAGGCCGACCATGCCGACCATCTGTGCGTGGTCGTCCGGGATGGTGCCCCAGCCCATCAGGGTCGGGATCACGGGTACGCCGGTCAGTTCGGCGAATTCGACCAGCTTGTCGCTGGCGTCGGCGTTGATGATGCCGCCACCGGCTACCAGCAGTGGGCGCTCGGCGTCATTGAGCAGGGCCAGGGCTTTTTCGGCCTGTACGCGTGTGGCGGACGGTTTGTGCACGGGCAGCGGTTCGTAGGCGTCGATGTCGAATTCGATTTCGGCCATCTGCACGTCGAACGGCAGGTCGATCAGCACCGGGCCTGGGCGGCCGGTACGCATTTCATAGAAGGCCTTCTGGAAGGCGTAAGGCACCTGGCCTGGCTCCAGAACGGTGGTCGCCCACTTGGTTACTGGCTTGACGATGTTAGTGATATCGACAGCCTGGAAGTCTTCCTTGTGCAGGCGGGCACGTGGCGCCTGGCCAGTGATGCACAGAATCGGGATGGAGTCGGCCGAGGCACTGTACAGGCCGGTGACCATGTCGGTGCCGGCAGGGCCGGAAGTGCCGATGCACACACCGATGTTGCCCGGGTTGGCGCGGGTGTAGCCCTCGGCCATGTGCGAGGCACCTTCGACGTGACGAGCGAGGACGTGATCGATGCCACCGACTTTCTTCAGGGCCGAATACAACGGGTTGATGGCAGCCCCCGGGATGCCGAACGCGGTATCTACACCTTCACGGCGCATGACCAGAACGGCTGCATCGATTGCTCTCATTTTGCTCATGGTTTGTGCCTCATCGATTTTGTAATTGTATACAACTTGCTTTGCGACAGAGTGTATTCACGCCTGGCGGCTTAGGTCAATGGGTTTTCATCGGCTAAGCTGGCTTTCGTCAGAGCGCCCGTGAAAACGGGGGTTTGCGCCATCGCATACGATCGTTTCAAAATATTGTATACAAAAATATCTCTCGTTGTGTTCTATTTGTTCGATCGGTTTTCAACTGCCCTTAGGGCTTCTCACAACAAGAAGAGGACCTTTCCATGAACGTTCTTAACCTGAAAGTCGCCGTCAGCCTGGTGAATGCCGCGCTGGTGGCGGGTCGCAAGATCAATGCCGCGCCGCTGACCGTGGCGGTGCTGGATGCCGGCGGGCACCTGCTGGCGCTGCAGCGCGAGGATGGCGCGAGCCTGATTCGGCCTGAAGTGGCCACTGGCAAAGCCTGGGGTGCGATTGCCCTGGGCAAGGGCTCGCGCTTGCTGGCGCTGGATGCGCAGCAGCGGCCGGCTTTTTTTGCCGCGTTGAACGGGATGGGTGAGCGGCCGGTGGTGCCGGCGCCGGGTGGGGTGCTGATTCGTGATCAGGACGGCAAGGTGCTGGGTGCCGTGGGGATCAGCGGCGATACGTCGGATATCGACGAGCAGTGTGCGATCAGTGCGATCGAGGAGGTGGGGTTGCGGGCAGATGCTGGGGTAGCGGCCTAAATCTCTATTGCCTGTTCTGGCCCATTCGCGGGCAAGCCCGCTCCTACAGGGACTCCACAACCTTCAGGCATGTGGATCCTCTGGGAGCGGGCTTGCCCGCGAATGGCCCTTCGAGATGGTTCAGGCTGCCTCAGGCTCACAACCTTTCAAGACCATACGAATGATGGTCTCGGCCGCCGCGTCATAATCACTGTCGGCCAACTTGGCCTTGCCGGTCACCGCAGAAATCTGCCAGTCGAAGTCGGCATAGGTCTGGGTCGCTGCCCAGATGCTGAACATCAGGTGATGCGCGTCCACATGGGCGATCTGCCCGCGGTCGATCCAGCGCTGGATGCACTCGATGTTGTGTCGGGCCTGTTCGTTCAACTGCTCGACCTGGTTCGGAGACAGGTGCGGCGCGCCATGCATGATCTCGCTGGCGAACACCTTGGACGCATGGGGCAGATCACGCGAAATGCGAATCTTCGAACGAATGTACGCACTCAGCACTTCCTTCGGGTCGCCGTCTGCATTGAACGGCGTGGATGCCTGCATGATCGGCGCGATGATGCTCTCCAGAACCTCGCGGTAGAGATTGTCCTTGGACTTGAAGTAGTAATACACGTTCGGCTTGGGCAGGCCGGCCTTGGCCGCGATATCGCTGGTCTTGGTGGCGGCGAAGCCCTTGTCGGCGAATTCCTCGCTGGCCGCGCGCAGGATCAATTCCTTGTTGCGCTCGCGAATGGTGCTCATGGTCAGGGATCTTCCTCGTGTCTGGCCACCTCTAAGAGGGATCGGGCATGGTAGCACCGGCCTCGACGGGCGCTCAAGGCAGCGGCTTTGGGCTAGAATCCGGCACATTGACTTATTTGGATACAAGCAAACATGGCAGGAAGCAGTCTACTGGTACTGATCGACGACATCGCCACGCTGCTGGATGACGTCTCGCTAATGACCAAAGTCGCGGCGAAAAAGACAGCGGGTGTGCTGGGTGACGACCTGGCGCTGAATGCCCAGCAGGTCACCGGCGTGCGTGCCGATCGCGAACTTCCGGTCGTCTGGGCGGTGGCCAAGGGGTCGTTCGTCAACAAGGCGATCCTGGTACCGGCCGCGTTGCTGATCAGTGCGTTCATACCGTGGGCGGTTACGCCGTTGTTGATGTTGGGTGGCGCGTTCCTGTGCTTCGAGGGTTTCGAGAAGCTGGCGCACAAGTTCTTGCACAGCAAGGAAGAGGATGAGGCACAGCACGAGGCGCGCAAGGAGGCCGTTGCCGATGCCAGTGTTGACCTGGTGGCTTTTGAAAAAGCCAAGATCAAGGGGGCGGTGCGTACCGACTTCATCCTGTCGGCGGAAATCATCGCCATTACCTTGGGTATCGTGGCTGACTCGCCGCTGACCCAGCAGATCATCGTGCTTTCCGGCATTGCGGTGGTGATGACCATTGGTGTGTACGGGTTGGTAGGCGGGATCGTCAAGCTTGACGACCTTGGGCTGTGGATGGCCCGCAAAACCTCCAGGCTGACTCAGGCAGTGGGTAACGGCATCCTGCGGGCGGCGCCGTACATGATGAAAAGCCTGTCGGTGATTGGTACTGCGGCGATGTTCCTGGTTGGCGGTGGGATCCTGGTGCATGGCATCGAGCCGCTGCATCATGCCATCGAGGCGTTCAGCGAAGGGCGTGGTGGGGCGCTTACCGGGGCGTTGCTCAACGCTGGGGTCGGGGTTGTGGCCGGTGCCATGGTGCTGGCGGTGGTCAGTGCTGCGGGGAAGTTGTGGCGGGCGCTCAGACCTGCCAATTGAGGCGCCTGGCCGGGGCTTTGCCCCGGTTCGCGCGTGAACCCGCCCCCAGGTACCGCGTTTGCCTTGAACCCGGTGCGGCCCCTGTAGGAGCGGGTTTACCCGCGAATGGGCCGCAAAGCGGCCCCGCTAACTCAGTTCAGAAGTGAACCTTGACCAAGAAGCTCATGGTGTTCTGGTCGGTAGTGAAGGCATCGCTGTCCTTGATGCCGTACTTGTTCTTCCAGTAGTCATACTCCACACCCACGTACAGCTGTTTCTCACCCAGGTGCAATGCCTTGCCCAGGTCGTACTTGATCTGCGGGTTGAAGTGCAGGTTGGCCTGGTAGGTGCCGCGGCGGTTCTCGTCGTTGTCCACCACCCAGTCCATGAAGCCGTCGATCAGCACGTCGGAATCTCCGACCGGAATGGTGTACGACCACACCGGGGTGATCTGCCACACGTTGTCGCCGGCGCGGCTGCCGTCGGTGGTGCGGTTGTAGAAGTTCAGCTGGAAGTAGTCGAAGCCCGGGATGGCCAGGTCGAAGCCCGGGCCGATCAGGTAGGACTCGGTGTCACCCTCGCCAAACTCGTAGGTCATTGCCAGCAGCACGTCCTTGACCGGGCCAAACTCGATCTTCTGGTCGAAAATCTTGCCGAACGACAGGCGTGGGCTGATCTCACCGTAGTAGGTGTTCGGGCCGTTGCCGGCGTCTTTCTGGCCCTGGTAGAAGATCTTGTCGACGAAAATGAAGTTGTCGCCGTACTTCCAGCCATCGGCGTGCTCGAAGGTGACGGTTTGCTGAATCGCCGGGTTGACCTTGAAGTTCTTGCCCCACAGGTAGGTCAGGCTGTTGTTCTGCCATTGCAGCAGGTCGCCGCCGAAAGTGGTGCCGCAGGCCAGCAGGCCGCCGGCGAGGATCAGGCTCTTGATAGTACGCATTGCGAGTGTCGCTCCCTTGATTGATCTGTTGTCAGCGCTCGGTGTCGGCGCTTTTTTTGTCTTTTGAGTCAGCTTTTTTCGATAGGCCACAGCTGTTTGGCAAGGGTTGGGCCAACTTTTCCGGGTTGGCAAAACCTTCCTGCTCGACTTCGTTCTGAACGGATGAAAAGGGTATTTCAGGCTGGCAACACGTTGGCCAACCGCCCGAATTCATTGACTGAGCGGTCAGTAAACGCAGGCAGAATCCGTTCTGCCCTGATCGAGGGGGCGCGCAGATTACTGGCTTGCGCGCCGCGCCTCAAGTGCTCCGTCCTGGAGCGGGGTGATTCAAACTTGTGCGTTTGGTCAACTTCCTAGAAGTGCACCTTGATCAGCGCACTGGCGACGCTCTGGTTGCTGTCCAGGTTGCCGCGGCTGTCAATGCCGTACTTGTCTTTCCAGTAGCTGTATTCAAAGCCGACGTAGAGCTGCTTGGCGCCCAGGTTCAGCGCCTTGCCCAGGTCGTATTTGACCTGCGGGTTGAAGTGCAGGTTGGCGTGATAGGTGCCACGGCGGGTCTGGTCATTGTCGGTAACCCAGTCCATGTAACCGTCGATCAGAATGTCTGACCGGCCTACGGGGAGGGTGTACGACCAGCCGGGGGTAATCTGCCAGACGTTGTCACCGGGGCGGCTGCCTTCGGTGTTACGCACGTAGAAATTGAGGGTGAAATAGTTGAAGCCGGGGATGTTCAAGTCGAAGCCTGGGCCGATCAGGTAGGCCTCGTTGTCGCCTTCACCGCGCTCGTAGGTCATTGCCAGCAGCACGTCCTTGATCGGACCGAAGGCAAGCTTGCGGTCGAAGATCTTGCCCAATGACAGGCGTGGGCTGAACTCGCCGTAGTAGGTGGTCACACCTTTGCCGGGGTCGGCCTTGCCGTTGTAGAAGATCTTGTCGACGAACATGAAGGTGTCGCCGTACTTCCATTTGTTGGCGTGCTCGAAGGTGATGGTCTGCTGGATATCAGGGTTGACCTTGAAGTCCTTGCCGTACAGGTAGGTCAGGCTTTCGCCGTGCCATTGCAGCCATTCGCCTGCGTGCGAGGGTAGGGTGGCCAGCAGGCTGCTGCCCAACAACAGGGACGTGGTGATGCGCTTCATGTTGTGATTCCCGGACTTATTGTTTTTGTTGGCGTTTTTTTGGCGCGCAGGCGCCCCGGGCGACCCATTCCGGCGGGTCGACGGCGTAGCGGTTACTGCAGAGGTGAACGAGGGGCGGCCATGCACCGCCCCCCTTGGCTCAATGCTGGTGACAGACGTCGTTGTGCATTGCGCGGTCGGCACCGCCAAGGATGTTGAACAATACGTTCAACACCAGGGCACAGACCGTGGCCATGGCGATACCGCTGTGGGTGATGGGTTCCATCCACTGTGGCATCTGGGCAAAGAACTCCGGACGCACCACGGGGATCAACCCGAAGCCGACGCTCACGGCAACCAACAGCTGGTTGCGGCGGTCGCCGATGTCCGCCTCCTGAAGAATCTTGATCCCGGTGGCAGTGACCATGCCGAACATGGCGATGGACGCGCCGCCCAGTACTGCGGGCGGGATCGAGGCAATCAGGAAGGCCGCCTTGGGCAGCAGGCTGAGCAGGATCAGCAGTGCACCGGCCACGATGGTGACGTAGCGGCAGCGCACCCCGGTCATTTGCACCAGGCCGATGTTCTGGGCGAACGAGGAGTGGGTGAAGGTGTTGAAGAAGCCCGCAATGAACGACGCACCGGCATCGCACAGCAGGCCGCGACGCAGCATGCCAGGGGTTACTTCACGATCAGTCACCTTGCCCAAGGCCAGGAACATGCCGGTGGACTCGACGAAGATGATCACCACTACCAGGCACATGGACAGGATCGGCGCCAGGCTGAAGGTCGGCATGCCGAAGTGCAGTGGGGTGACCACCTGCAACCACGGTGCTTCATTCAGGCCCGACAGGTCGACCATGCCGATGGAGCCGGCCAGGATGTAGCCAAGGCCCATGCCCACCAGTACCGACACGTTTACCCAGAAACCGCGCATGAAGCGGTTGATCAGCAGGATCACGGCCAGTACCAGGCCGGCCACCAGCAGGTAGATCGGCGAGCCGAACGTTTCTGCTTCATGGCCGCCACCGGCCCAGTTGACAGCCACCGGGAACAGCGACAGGCCAATCGAGGTGATCACCGTACCGGTGACCAGCGGTGGGAAGAAGCGGACAACCTTGGACATGAACGGCGCGATCAGCATGCCGAAGAACCCGGCAGCGATGGTCGCGCCGAAGATCCCCTGCAGGCCCACGCCGGGCATGCCGGCCATGGCCACCATGCTGCCGACGGCAGCGAAACTGGCACCCATCATCACCGGCATGCGGATGCCCACCGGGCCGATACCGAACGACTGGATGATGGTAGCGACGCCAGCGACAAGCAGGTCGGCGTTGATCAGGAAAGCGACTTCTTCACGGGACAACCCGGCGGCCTGGCCGATGATCAACGGCACGGCGATCGCGCCACCGTACATCAGCAGAACGTGTTGCAGGCCAACCAGGATCAGTTGGAACAGGGGCAAGGGTTCGCGCGGCGGCGCAATGGGGATATACGCCTTGCGTGACTCGGACATGCAGCACCTCGAGTTTTGTTTTTATTCTCGGATCCAAGCGGCAGGCTTCATGCCTGCGCGCTCGATGCTTGCTTGTTGCGTAACACATGGAGCTTGAGGCTGGGGCTATCGGCCTCTTCGCGGGCAAGCCCGCTCCTACAGGGAAAGGTGATTCCCCTGGGGGCGGGTTGCCTGGCGAGGTGCTGTCAGTTGACCTGGGCGCCTTTGGCGATCCATTCGCCGACGAGCTTGCGCTCTTCGGTGGTCATCTGGGTGATGTTGCCCAGCGGCATGATCTGGCTGGCAACCGCTTGCGCCTGAATGCGCGCGGCCTGGGCCTGGATCTGCTGCGGAGTGTCGAACATCACGCCGGCAGGGGCGGTGCTGAACAGTGGGCTGGTCGGCTTGGACGAGTGGCACACAGTGCAGCGTTCCTGGATGACATTGTGGATCTTGTCGAATTCGCCACCTCCGGCCTGGGCAGCGGCCTGGGCCGGTGCTTGCGCAGGTGCGGCGGGTGCTTCGGCAGCCTTGGCGGCGTCCTCGGCACGCTGCTCGGCAGCCGTCTTGCCGCCTACCGCAGTTGCCGGCAGCGGTTGGTACTCGATCTTCGCTGCGGCTTGCTCAGGGCTTACGGCAATCGGTTTCGGGCCGGTAACGTAAGCCAGGCAGATCATCGCCAGAGCGCCGACGGGCAGGGTCCAGGCGTACTTGTTGCTGTCGTGGCGGGTGTTGAAGTAGTGGCGGATCAGAACCGCGGCTACTGCGATACCGGCCAGGATCAGCCAGTTGTACTGGCTACCGTAGGTGCTCGGGAAATGGTTGCTGATCATGATGAACAGCACCGGCAGGGTGAAGTAGTTGTTGTGACGCGAGCGCAGCAGGCCCTTGGCCGGCAGTACCGGGTCGGGCGTCTGGTTGTTCTCGATCGCCGCCACCAGCTGGCGTTGGGCCGGCATGATGATGCGGAACACGTTACCGACCATGATGGTGCCGATGATCGCGCCGGTGTGCAGGTAGGCGCCACGGCCGCTGAACACCAGGCTGAAGCCCCAGCAGGCAGCGATGATCAGCACGAACAGCACAGCACCGAGCAGCGCTGGCTTCTTGCCCAGGGGCGAGTCGCACAGGAAGTCGTAGATGAACCATCCCGCGATCAGCGAACCGATACCGATGGCCACGCCTTCGGCACCGCTCAGGGTGCTGCCAGGTGCCAGCAGGTACAGGGTCGGGTTCCAGTAGAACACCACGCACAGCAGGGCGATACCGGACATCCAGGTGAAGTAGGCTTCCCATTTGAACCAGTGCAGGTTCTCGGGCATTTTCGGGGGGGCGAGCTTGTATTTCTCCAGGTGGTAGATACCACCGCCGTGAATCGCCCAGAGATCACCCGACAACCCATCGCGCGGGTTGCTTCGGTTCAGGTGGTTCTCCAGCCAGACGAAGTAGAACGATGCACCGATCCAGGCGACGCCGGTGATCATGTGAACCCAGCGAATGCTCAGGTTCAGCCATTCGTGAAGGTGTGCTTCCACAGTATGTACCTCTGCCAGTCACCGAGAAGATGACTGACCTTTTCTTATTGGTGGGGATTGAGGATCAGCATCTGTTCCTCGGTGAAGTAATGCTCATCGCAGTTGTTGCCAGAACCACTGCGATCAACCACCAGGAAATCATCCCGCTTTTCGATCGTCAGCACCGGGTGGTGCCAGACGCCGCGATGGTAATTAACGCCCTGCCTGCCATTACTGCGGAAGGCTCGGACCAAGCCTGATACAGGTGCATCGCCAACGGGCGCGACCACGATCAGAAAGGGGTTGCCGAGCAGCGGGATGAAAGCCTGGCTGCCCAGCGGATGGCGTTCCAGCATGCGCACGGTCAGCGGCATGTCCTGCGCGTCGGCGCGGAAGATGCTGATGATCGCCTTGTCTTCAGGCTCGGCGGTTTCGACCGTGGCGAGCTTGTGAAAGCGCATGGTCGAGCCGTTGTTGATCATGAAGTGGTCGCTGCCGTCGGTTTCGATCACGTCTCCGAACTGGGCGAAGGCTTCTTTGGTCAAGGGCTCGATCATCAGGGTGCGCATGCGTTTATCTCTTCTATTGTTCGTTTTCTGAATAAGGTTCGGCTGTTGCTTACAGCTGCAGCAGGCGGAACAGGGCGATCAGGTTGATCTGCGCCAGGGCTTCCTTGAATTCGGCATCGGCATCGTTGTGGATGCGCTTTTCAAAGGCGGCGAGAATCTGGTGCCGGTTGCTGCCCTTCACCGCCATGATGAACGGGAACTGAAACTTGGCTTTATAGGCATCGTTCAGCTCGGTGAAACGGGCGAACTCCTCGGCGGTGCACTGGTGAATGCCGGCGCCGGCCTGTTCGTTGGTGCTCGATTCGGTCAGTTCGCCCTGGATGGCGGCCTTGCCTGCCAGGTCCGGGTGAGCATTGATCAGCGCGAGCTGGTCAGCGTGGTTGGCGCTGAGCAGGATGTCGCTCATGCGCTGGTGCAGCGCCTCGATCTCGTCCAGCTCGCCCAGTTGGCCCAGGTCGTAGGCTTTTTCGGCAACCCACGGCGAGTGCTCGTAGATGTCGGCGAAGGCCTTGACGAAGGCGTCACGGTCCAGGGTGGATGGTTTGAGGGTATTGAAGGCGGTCATCAGGCGTTCTCATTCTTGTACGGGTGGGTGGCGTGCCAGTGGCGGGCGATATCCACGCGACGGGCGAACCAGACCTGGTCATGACTTTTTGCGTAATCGACGAAGCGCTTCAGTGCAGCCAGGCGTGCCGGGCGGCCGACCAGGCGGCAGTGCAGGCCGATGGAAAGCATTTTCGGTGCGTCGGCGCCTTCGGCGTACAGCACATCAAAGGCGTCTTTCAGGTACTGGAAGAACTGCTCGCCGCAGTTGAAGCCCTGTACCTGGGTGAAGCGCATGTCGTTGGTGTCCAGGGTGTAGGGGATCACCAGGTGCGGTTTGCCGGTGGGGTTGTTCGGCTCCCAGTAGGGCAGGTCGTCGTCGTAGGTGTCGCTGTCATAGAGGAAACCACCTTCCTCCATCACCAGGCGGCGGGTGTTCGGGCCGGTACGGCCGGTGTACCAGCCCAGCGGACGCTCGCCGGTGAGTTCGGTGAGGATACGGATGGCTTCGAGCATGTGCTCGCGCTCCTGGGCCTCGTCCATGTTCTGGTAGTCGATCCAGCGATAGCCATGGCTGCAGATCTCGTGGCCGGCTTCGACCATGGCGCGGATCACATCGGGGTGGCGCTGGGCGGCCATGGCCACGGCGAAGATGGTGAGTGGCACGCCGCTGTCCTTGAACAGCTTCAGCAGGCGCCATACACCGGCACGGCTGCCGTATTCATACAGCGACTCCATGCTCATGTTGCGCTGGCCCTGCAGGGGTTGGGCAGCGACCATCTCGGACAGGAAGGCTTCGGATTCCTTGTCACCGTGCAGGATGTTGCGTTCGCCACCTTCCTCGTAATTGAGGACGAAAGACAGCGCGATGCGGGCGTTGCCCGGCCATTGCGGGTGAGGAGGGTTGTTGCCGTAACCGATCAGGTCGCGAGGGTAATCAGCGCTCACTGCAGTCTTCCTTCTTGTGCGTTAGTGCGGGGGGTGGGCGGGCCGCGTCGGTATGTCGCACCACCGGATGGGCTGATTGTATACAACTTCTGAAATCTTTTGTAAGCCTGTTTTTCCGCATTTCTTCCCTTTTGTCGCCTCGCAGCAACCTGGAAATACAGTGCAAGAAACCTGCCTGTTTGGTCAGCTAATGAGGTTGGCATCGTTATGGTGCGTGTATTTGCGACCGATGGGTCGTTTATGGGCAGCAAATGGAGGGTGTGACAGAGGGGATCAAAAAATTGTGTACAATCCTTGGATGGAATGTCTTAATAACGTCATTCCCGCCTGCCGCAGGCGCTAAGCTGGTGCGATGGCTGAGTATTTTTTGCCCACAGATTGAACAAGAGGCGACACGCAATGGGACGTTTGACCACACACGTACTGGATGCCGCGCATGGCTGCCCGGGTAGCTCGATCAAGGTCGAGCTGTACCGCGTCGAAGGCCAGCAGCTGGAACTGGTGAACACCGCCCTGACCAACAGCGATGGCCGCGTCGACGCGCCGCTGCTGCAGGGGGACGATTACCGCACTGGCGTTTACCAGTTGCAGTTCAGCGCTGGGGATTACTACCGCGCCCGTGGCGTGCAATTGCCGGCCCAGGCGTTTCTGGATGTTGTCGTGCTGCGCTTTGGCATCGACGAGTCGCAGGAGCACTACCATGTGCCGCTGCTGATTTCGCCGTACAGCTATTCGACCTATCGTGGAAGCTAGTTGGTCGCTAGAAGAATCTTCGTAGGTCCTTTGGCCCGCTCTCACACTGGCGGGCTTTTTTTCGTCTGCTGTTTTTTGCGTTGCCTGTGCCGGCCTCTTCGCGGGTGAACCCGCTCCTACGACGGGCTGTATCCAACTGTCCACCCCCGTGGTAGGAGCGGGTTTACCCGCGAATACGGTGGTGGCGGCAACGGTGAACGGCGGGTGGGGATTGGTCAGCAGGGCCGGCCTCTTCGCGGGTGAACCCGCTCCTACGGCGGGCTGTATCCAACTGTCCACACCGTTGTAGGAGCGGGTTTACCCGCGAATACGGTGGCGGCAGCAACGGTGAACGGCGGGTGGGGATTGGCCAGCAGGGCCGGCCTCTTCGCGGGTGAACCCGCTCCTACGGCGGGCTGTATCCAACTGTCCACCCCCGTGGTAGGAGCGGGTTTACCCGCGAATACGGTGGCGGCAGCAACGGTGAACGGCGGGTGGAGATTGGCCAGCAGGGCCGGCCTCTTCGCGGGTGAACCCGCTCCTACGACTGGCTGTATCCAACTGTCCACCCCCGGGGTAGAAGCGCCCTCGGTCAGAGGAACACGAACTTGGCAATGAAGATCGCGCACAGCACCCACAGGCTGGCCGAGATTTCCTTGTATTTGCCGGTACCCGCCTTCAATGCCACATAGCTGATGAAGCCCAGGGCAATACCATCGGCGACCGAGAACGTCAGCGGCATCATGATCACCGTGACGATCGCCGGAATGCTGTCGGTGGCCTCATCCCAATGGATATGCGCCATGCTGCCCATCATCAGCATTGCAACATAGATCAGTGCACCTGCTGTCGCATAGGCCGGAATCATCCCGGCCAGCGGTGCGAAGAACATCGCGGCGATGAACAGCAGGCCTACCACCACAGCCGTCAGGCCAGTTCGGCCACCTGCGGCAACCCCCGCAGCACTCTCCACATAGCTGGTCACCGGCGGTACACCGACCACCGCGCCGAACACACTCGAGGCACTGTCAGCCTTCAACGCCTTCGACAGGTTCTCGATCCGCCCGTCCGGCGCCACCAGGTTGGCCCGTTGCGCGACGCCCATCAGGGTGCCGGCAGTGTCGAACATGTGCACGAAGAGGAACGCCAGCACCACGCTGATCATGCTGACGTTGAACACGCCAGCCACGTCCATGGCCATCCAGGTGGGCGCCAGGCTCGGCGGCATCGACATCACCCCGCCAAATTTGACCAGGCCCAGGCCCCAGCCGGCCAGGGTGACGCCAATGATGCTGATCAGGATCGCGCCGAATACCCGCTTGTAGCTGAGGATGGCGATCAGCAGGAAGCACACGGCCGCCAGCAGCGGCCCCGGCTCATGCAGCGAGCCCAGCTTGATCAGGGTGGCGGGGCTGTCGACGATGATGCCTGCAGTCTTCAGGCCGATCAGCCCGAGAAACAATCCGACGCCGGCCCCCATGGCATGGCGCAGGCTGACCGGAATGCTGTTGAGCAGCCATTCGCGCACTTTCGACAAGGTCAGGAACATGAACAACACGCCCGAGACGAATACCGCCCCCAGCGCCGTTTCCCAGTTGTAGCCCATGGTGCCGACCACGGTGTAGGTAAAGAAGGCATTGAGCCCCATGCCTGGCGCCAGGCCCACCGGCCAGTTGGCGTACAGGCCCATCAGCAGGCAGCCCAGCGCGGCGGCGATGCAGGTGGCGACGAAAGCGGCACCATGGTCGATGCCGGCGTCGGCCATGATGTTGGGGTTGACGAAGATGATGTAGGCCATGGTGATGAAGGTGGTCACCCCAGCGATCATTTCGGTTCTGACGGTGCTGCCGTGTTGCTTGAGTTTGAAAATCCGCTCCAGCCAGCTCGTTTCGAGCGGTGGGGCAAGATCCAGCGTAGGGGCTTCGGATTTGCGGCTTTCCACAGCGAGTACTCCTCAAGTCGTTCTTGTTGTTATGGAGCCAGTTTCCTGAGCGATGCACTTGGCGGCTCCGCGGGAAGGCAGACGTCTGACCGTTTGTTGACTTATGGGTCAAGAAGTTGCTCGGTGGATTATGCTTTTGTGTACAAATAAAGCAAATAATGTTTTATTTTTTGTATGCGCAATGTGTCGTACAACGGCTATATAGGTAAAACGCCCCCTGCGGAATCGCCTCAGCCTGTGTACAATGGCGCCATACTTTCTCTTCGTGCCTCGAGAGCCCATGAACGAACAGCTGCAACCTCTGAAGAAACCTGCACGAGTCGGCAAGGCCGGCCGCAGCGGTACCCAGGACGACATCGTCTACGCGCATATTTTCGAGGCGATCCTCGAGCAGCGTCTGGCTCCGGGCACCAAGTTGAGCGAGGAAGCGCTGGGCGAGATCTTTGGCGTCAGCCGCACCATCATCCGCCGCGCCTTGTCGCGCCTGGCCCACGAAAGCGTGGTGCTGCTGCGGCCGAACCGCGGCGCGGTGGTGGCCAGCCCGACTGTAGAAGAGGCGCGCCAGGTGTTCTTCTCGCGGCGCATGGTCGAACGCGCCATCACCGAGCTGGCGGTGCAGCATGCCACCCCCGATCAGCTTAACGAGCTGCGGCAGATGGTGCGTGAGGAGCGCGACAGCTTTTCGCGCGGTGACCGGGGTGCCGGCATTCGCCTGTCCGGTGAGTTCCACCTCAAGCTGGCCGAAGCGGCGGGCAATGCACCGCTGGTAAGTTTCCAGCGCAGCCTGGTATCGCAGACTTCGCTGATCATTGCCCAGTACGAAAGCGGCAACCGCTCGCACTGCTCTTACGATGAGCACATGCAGCTCATCGATGCCATCGAGGCGCGCGATGCCGAGCAGGCCGTGAGCCTGATGATGCATCACATGGACCACATCGACAGCAAGCTGAACCTGGACGAGGAGAGCGCCTCGGACGATTTGCATGCCGTGTTCTCGCATCTGTTGAAAAAACCCAAGGTTTCCGTCAAGGGTTGATCGTTTGCCTGCGTGATCGAGGGGCTGCAAGGCAGCCCTTCCAGCCACTACTGGCCATAACCCAAAGGTCTGCTAAATTCTTGTGAGCAAACCTTCATCAAGCAGTTGGGCTTGCGCATTCGTTGCGTTCAACTTCTTGAGGAATGGATTCATGAGCATGTCCCTGGGTAAACGCATGGGGGCCGAACTGATCGGCACCTTCTGGCTGGTCCTTGGTGGCTGTGGCAGTGCGGTACTCGCAGCCAGTTCCCCTCTCGGCATCGGTGTGCTCGGTGTCGCCTTCGCCTTCGGCCTCACCGTACTGACCATGGCCTTCGCCATCGGCCATATTTCTGGTTGCCATCTAAACCCTGCCGTGTCGTTCGGGCTGGTGGTGGGCGGGCGCTTCCCGGCAAAAGAGCTGCTGCCTTATGTGATCGCCCAGGTGATCGGTGCCATCCTGGCGGCCGGTGTGATCTACCTCATCGCCAGCGGCAAGGCCGGTTTCGAGCTGTCTGCGGGGTTGGCTTCAAACGGCTACGCCGACCACTCGCCCGGTGGCTATACGCTGGGTGCGGGCTTTGTCAGTGAAGTGGTGATGACGGCGATGTTCCTGGTGGTCATCATGGGGGCGACCGACGCCCGCGCACCGGCAGGTTTTGCACCCATCGCCATCGGCCTGGCCCTGACCCTGATCCACCTGATCTCGATCCCGGTGACCAATACCTCGGTCAACCCCGCGCGAAGCACGGGGCCGGCCTTGTTCGTCGGTGGCTGGGCCCTGCAGCAGCTGTGGCTGTTCTGGGTGGCGCCGCTGATCGGTGCTGCTATCGGCGGCGCGCTGTATCGGGGCCTGGCGAAAGAACCTTAACGCTGGTGCACGCAGCGCCCGGCGGCGTAGGTTTCACGTACGGTACGGTCATCGCCCAGGGTGGTGAGCACGAACAAGGTTTCTTCGATGCTGTTGGACTGCTGGATGCGGTAGTCCAGCAGTGGCGTGGCCTTGTAGTCCAGCACCACGAAGTCGGCATCATTGCCCGGGCGCAGGCTACCGATACGGTCGTCCAGGCGTAGCGCGCGGGCGCCGCCGAGGGTGGCCAGGTACAGCGATTTGTACGGATGCAGGCGCGCGCCTTGCAGCTGCATCACCTTGTATGCCTCGTTCAGGGTGTTTAGCAGAGAGAAGCTGGTGCCGGCGCCAACGTCGGTACCCAGGCCCACGTTGACCCCGAACCGCTCGGCCTGGGGCAGGTTGAACAGGCCGCTGCCGAGGAACAGGTTGGAGGTGGGGCAGAAGGCCACGGCCGAGCCGGTTTCGGCCAGGCGTTGGCACTCTTCGTCGCACAGGTGCACGCCGTGGGCAAACACCGAGCGCTCGCCCAGCAGCTCGAAGTGATCGTAGACGTCCAGATAACCCTTCTGCTCGGGGAACAGCGACTTGACCCAGTCGATTTCCTTGAGGTTTTCCGACAGGTGCGTGTGCATGTACACGCCCGGGTGCTCCTTGAGCAATTGGCCGGCCAGGGTCAATTGTTCCGGCGTGCTGGTTGGGGCGAACCGCGGGGTAACGGCATAATGCAGGCGGCCCTTGCCATGCCAGCGCTCGATCAGTGCCTTGCTTTCGGCATAGCCCGATTCGGCGGTGTCGGTCAGGTAGTCCGGCGCGTTGCGGTCCATCATCACCTTGCCGGCGATCAGGCGCAGGTCCAGGCGTTCAGCCTCTTCGAACAGGGCATTCACCGACTCCGGGTGCACGCTGCCGAATACCAGCGCAGTGGTGGTGCCGTTGCGCAGCAGTTCCTTGAGGAAGATCTTCGCCACCTGGTCGGCGTGGCCTTTGTCGGCGAACTGTTTTTCGCAGGGGAAGGTGTAGGTATTGAGCCAATCCAGCAGCTGCTCGCCGTAGGAACCGATCATGCCGGTCTGCGGGAAGTGGATGTGGGTATCGATGAAGCCCGGGGTGATCAGCGCGTCCTGGTAGTGCTCGACCGGGATGCCGGCATCCAGCGTCGGCAGCAGTTCACTGGCGTGCCCCACGGCGCTGATGCGGCCATCGTCGACCACCAGCAGGCCGTCTTCGTAGTATTCATGGGAAGCCTCCAGGCCCACCTCGGCCGGGTCGGCAATGCTGTGCAGGATGGCGGCACGGTAGGCTTTGCGGGTAACGGTCATAACACACTCGTCAAATGGCTTGGCTGCGCCGGGAGGGCGGCAGCAACTGGGCAATGGGGCCGGCATTGGCGGCAGCGTCGTGCTGGCCGAAGCAGGCGTTGTAAGTGGCAATGATTTCACCGGCGATGGACACGGCGATCTCGATGGGCAGCTTGCCTTTGACCTCGGCCAGGCCCATCGGGCAGCGCATGCGGGCCATCACGGCCTCGTCGAAGCCACGTTCGCGCAGGCGGTGCTCGAACTTGACCCGTTTGGTCTTCGAGCCGATCAGGCCGAACCAGGTGAAATCGTTGCGCTTGAGAATGGCGGCGGTCAGTTCCAGGTCGAGCTGGTGGTTGTGGGTCATGACGATGCAGTAGCTGCCGGGCGGCAGGTCTGCGATTTCGTCGACCGGTTCCTCACTGACGACCTTGGTCACCCCATTGGGGATGAGTTCGGGGAATTCCTGTTCACGCGAGTCGATCCAGCGCACCCGGCAGGGGAGCGCGGCGAGCAAGGGTACCAGAGCCCTGCCGACATGGCCCGCGCCGAACACGGCGATCTGCGCCTGTACCGCGGCCATCGGCTCGAACAGCAGCACGGTGGCGCCGCCGCAACACTGGCCCAGGCTGGCACCGAGGCTGAAGCGCTCCAGGTGCGGGGTGGTGCGCTGCTCTTCGAGCATTTGCCGGGCGATGTGCAGCGCCTTGTATTCCAGGTGGCCGCCGCCGATGGTGTCGAACAGGCCGCTGGCGCTGACCACCATCTTCGAGCCTGCGTTGCGCGGGGTAGAGCCGCGCTCTTCGATGATGGTCACCAGCACGCAAGCTTCGCCACGGGACTGGTGGTCGGCGAGGGCGTTGATCCATTGGTGCATGATGCAACCTCTCTAAGCCATGCTGCCGACCCTGGTAGGAGCGGGTTTACCCGCGAATGCGGCGGTGAAGCCACTATCGCATTCGCGGGTAAACCCGCTCCTACAAGGGCCTTGCGTTGTCAGGGGGTGATGGTTTCCAGTTCCCGTTCGCGCGACTGTGTTTCAGCCACTGCCTTGCGCATCTGCTCGCAGCCCCACAGCACCCGCTCCGGCGTTGCCGGCGCATCCACCTGCGGCTGCACGCGGTAATCAGCCAGGCTGGCCACGGCATCCTTGATTGCACACCAGGCAGCAATGCCGAGCATGAACGGGGGCTCGCCCACGGCCTTGGAGTGGAACACGGTGTCTTCCGGGTTCTTGCGGTTCTCCACCAGCTTCACTCGCAGGTCCAGTGGCATGTCGGCCACGGCCGGGATCTTGTAGCTGGCCGGGCCGTTGGTCATCAGCTTGCCTTTGGCGTTCCACACCAGCTCTTCGGTGGTCAGCCAGCCCATGCCCTGGATGAAACCGCCCTCCACCTGGCCGATGTCGATCGCAGGGTTCAGCGAATCGCCCACGTCATGCAGGATGTCGGCGCGCAACATCTTGTATTCGCCGGTCAGCGTATCGACGATCACTTCCACGCAGGCAGCGCCAAAGGCGAAGTAGTAGAACGGCCGGCCGCGGGCCTGGCTGCGGTCGTAGAAGATCTTCGGCGTGCGGTAGAACCCGGTGCTGGACAGCGACACCTGGGCGAAGTAGGCCTGCTGCACCAGTTGCTCGAAGCTGACGATCTGGTCGCGCACCCGCACATGGCCGTTGCGGAACTCGACGTCTTCCTCGGTCACTTGATAGTGCCGTGCGGCAAACTCGGTCAGGCGTTTCTTGAGGATTTCGGCGGCGTTCTGCGCCGCCTTGCCGTTCAGGTCGGCGCCGCTGGAAGCAGCCGTAGGCGAGGTGTTAGGCACCTTGTCGGTGTTGGTAGCGGTGATCTGGATGCGGCTGAAATCCACCTGGAAGATCTGCGCCACCACCTGGGCCACCTTGGTGTTCAGGCCCTGGCCCATTTCGGTGCCGCCGTGGTTCAGGTGAATGCTGCCGTCGGTGTAGATATGAATCAGTGCACCAGCCTGGTTGAGGAAGGTGGCGGTGAACGAAATGCCGAACTTGACCGGTGTCAGTGCCAGGCCTTTCTTCAGGATCGGGCTGTTGGCGTTGAAGCGGCGGATCGACTCGCGTCGCTCGGCGTAGTCGCTGCTGGCCTCCAGCTCGGCGGTCATCTCTTCGAGCATGTTGTGCTCGACGGTCTGGTAGTAGTGGGTGACGTTGCGTTCGGTCTTGCCGTAATAGTTGGCCTTGCGCACGGCCAGCGGGTCGCGGCCCAGATGACGGGCGATATGGTCCATCACCTGCTCGATGGCGACCATGCCCTGTGGGCCGCCAAAGCCGCGGTAGGCGGTGTTGGAGGCGGTGTTGGTCTTGCAGCGGTGGCCGTGGACGGTGGCATCGCCCAGGTAGTAAGCGTTGTCGGAGTGGAACATGGCACGGTCGACGATCGAACCGGACAGGTCGGGCGAATAGCCACAGTTGCCAGCCAGGTCGAAATTGATACCGTGCAGCCGGCCGTTGTCGTCGAAGCCCACGTCATACTCGACGTAGAACGGGTGGCGCTTGCCGGTCATGGTCATGTCTTCGACCCGCGGCAGGCGCATCTTGGTTGGCTGGCCGGTCAGGCGCGCGATTACCGCGCACAAGCATGCCGGGCTGGCGGCCTGGGTTTCCTTGCCGCCAAAACCGCCGCCCATGCGACGCATGTCCAGCACAACCTTGTTCATCGGCACGTCGAGTACTTCGGCGACCAGTTTCTGCACTTCGGTGGGGTTCTGGGTGGAGCAGTAGACGATCATGCCGCCGTCTTCGGTAGGCATGACCGAGGAAATCTGCGTTTCCAGGTAGAAGTGCTCCTGGCCGCCGATGTGCAGGGTGCCCTGAATGCGATGCGGGGCGCTGGCCAGGGCGGCAGCCGAATCGCCGCGCTGATGAGTGTGGCTATCGAGCACGAAGTGCTTCTTGCGCAGCGCCTCGACCACATCCAGCACCGGTTCCAGGTCTTCGTACTCGACGATGGCGGCCATGGCCGCTTTGCGTGCGGTTTCAAGATCGCGGGCAGCGACAGCGAGCACCGGCTGGCCGAAGAACTCGACCTTGTCGATGGCCAGCAGCGGGTCGCCGGCCACCACCGGGCCGATGTCCTTCAGGCCGGGGATGTCTTCGTGGGTGATGGCGATACGCACACCCTCGAAGGCATAGCACGGCGTGGTGTCGATGCGCAGGATGCGCGCATGGGCGCGGTCGGCGGTACGTGCATACACATGCAACTGGTTAGGGAATTCCAGGCGATCGTCAATGTAGAGCGCCTCCCCCGATACATGCTTGTCGGCGCTGTCGTGCTTGACGCTGCGGCCGACCCCGGTGGTCAGGTCCTGGCTGAACAGTTCGGCCATCTCGGCCTGGCTCTTGGCTACGTGATGGTTAGACATAAGCGGTCACCCGGGTTTCGATGTACGGTGTTTGCTGTTCGATGAAATACTTGCGCAGCAGGTTCTGCGCGGTCAGCAGGCGGTATTCCTTGCTGGCGCGGAAGTCGCTTAGCGGGGTGAAGTCCTCGGCCAGGGCCTGGCAGGCGCGCTCGATGGCAGCCTGGTCCCACGGCTTGCCGCGCAGCGCCGCCTCACAGGCGCGGGCGCGCTTGGGAATCGCCGCCATGCCGCCGAAGGCGATACGCACACCGCTGACCACACCGTCTTCGATGCTCAGGTTGAAGGCTGCGCACACGGCGGAGATGTCATCGTCCAGGCGCTTGGACACTTTATAGGCGCGGAACGCCCAGTCACTGGAGGCGCGCGGTACGATGATCTTCTCGATGAACTCGCTGTCCTGGCGAGCCGTGATGCGGTAGTCGATGAAGTAGTCTTCCAGCGGCATCACCCGTTGGCGTTCACCCTGGCGCAGCACCACCTGCGCGTCCAGGGCGATCAGCAGGGGTGGCGAGTCGCCGATTGGCGAGGCGTTGCCGATGTTGCCGCCGAGGGTGCCCTGGTTGCGGATCTGCAGCGAGGCGAAGCGGTGCAGCAGGGCGCCGAAGTCGGGATATTCCTCGTTAAGCGCGCCATAGCAGTCGGTGAGCGGGGTGGCGGCGCCGATTTCCAGGTGGCTGGCGGTTTTCTCGATGCGCTTGAGTTCTGCCACATGGCCGACGTAGATCATCACCGGCAAGGTCTTGTGGAACTGGGTGACTTCCAGCGCCAGGTCTGTACCACCGGCCAGCAATCGCGCTTCGGGGTGCGAGCTGTACAGGTCGGCCAGATCCGCCACGGTCAGCGGCACCAGGCAGCGCTTGTCGCCGCTGTTCAGCTCGCCGGTCTGGGTCGGGGCAATGGCCTTGAGGCGGCTGATGGTTTGCGCCTGCTGGGTATCGAACTGGTCGCGGCAGGGCTGGCGGCAGCTCTGCTCGGCGGCGTCGAGGATCGGCCGGTAACCGGTGCAGCGGCACAGGTTGCCAGCCAGGGCTTCCTGGGCCTGATGCAGGTCGGGGCCGCTGCTGTTCTTTTGCAGGGCAAACAGTGACATGACGAAGCCGGGCGTGCAGAAGCCGCATTGCGATCCGTGGCAGTCTGCCATCGCTTGTTGAACGCTGTGCAGTTGGCCCTGTTGTTTGAGCCCCTCGACGCTGATCAGTTGCTTGCCGTGCAGCGACGACACAAAGGTCAGGCACGAATTGAGGCTGCGGTAGCGCAGGCTGTCGTTACCCAGGTCGTCCTGGATCAGTTCGCCGACCACCACGGTGCAAGCGCCGCAGTCTCCACTGGCGCAGCCCTCCTTGGTGCCGGTTTTGCCCAGGTGCTCGCGCAGGTACTGCAGCACCGTCATGTTAGGGTCCAGGGCGTGCTCACTACGCAGCTCCTGGTTGACGAGAAACTGGATCACGGGGAAGGCCTCGCAATGGTTTTATTGTTGTTGGGCGGACTCTAAGCAAGACCTGTCTAGCAGGTCAATATTTTTCTGACTCAAGGGTCAAGAAAATGCACATGTCCATGCCCAGCCGCACACACTGCCTCTATTACAAGCATAGATCGCGCCGAGCGCGTGGCTGTCTGACAGGTCAAATAAACCACCTGGCCCCTCTGCGCGATTACCGCCCAAGTACGCTACAATTCGCCCCTTGTGCCCAGTTCAATGATTTTGAAGGAAAACCATGACGTTCAAGGCCCCGGACAGCCTCTCCGAGCAGATTGCCGATTACCTGGCCGAACGCATCATCCGCGGCGAGCTGGCGCCAGGCGAACGTATCCAGGAGCAGAAAGTTACCCAGGCGCTCAACGTCAGCCGCGGCTCGGTGCGCGAAGCACTGCTGATCCTCGAGCGCCGCCATCTGGTGGCGATCCTGCCGCGCCGGGGTGCCCATGTGACCGTGCTGGACGAGCGCAGCGTTCGCAGCCTGTGCTCGCTGATGGGCGAGTTTTACATCCTGCTGGGCAATGCGGTTGCGCAAAAATGGCGCACCGAAGCCGACCTGCGCCCGTTTCTGGAAATCCAGCAGCGGCTGCAGCGTGCCCATGACCAGCTCGACATCAAGACCTTCGTCGCCGACAGTTTTGCGGTCATGCGTGCGGCCTATCCGTTCGCCGACAACCCGTTCCTGCAGGAAACCGTGGAAAACCTGCAGCCGGCCATGAGCCGTGCCTATTACCTGTCGCTGGACCAGCGCCAGGCCAACATGATCGACTATCTCGACCTGTTCGCCCGCTTGCTCGAAGCCGTGGTCTCGCGTGACCTGCCGCGCATTCGCGAGGTGCTCACCGCCTATGGCCAGCGCAGCTGCGAACTGGTGCTGGCGGCACTGGCCAGAGGCTGACCGATGCGCCTGAAGTGCATTCGCCTGGCCGGGTTCAAGTCGTTCGTCGACCCGACCACGGTCAACTTCCCCAGCAACATGGCGGCGGTGGTCGGGCCAAACGGCTGCGGCAAGTCCAATATCATCGACGCGGTGCGTTGGGTGATGGGCGAGAGTTCGGCGAAGAACCTGCGCGGCGAGTCGATGACCGACGTCATCTTCAACGGCTCCAGTGGCCGCAAGCCGGTCAGTCAGGCCAGTATCGAACTGGTGTTCGACAACAGCGAAACCACCCTGGTCGGCGAGTATGCCGCCTACGCCGAGATTTCGATCCGCCGCAAGGTTACCCGCGACGGGCAGAACAGCTATTACCTCAACGGCACCAAGTGCCGACGGCGTGACATCACGGATATTTTCCTCGGGACGGGGCTGGGGCCGCGCAGCTACTCGATCATCGAGCAGGGCATGATCTCCAAGCTGATCGAGGCCAAGCCCGAGGAGCTGCGCAATTTCATCGAGGAAGCGGCTGGCATTTCCAAATACAAGGAGCGCCGCCGCGAAACCGAGAACCGCATCCGCCGCACCCAGGAAAACCTGGCGCGCCTGACCGACCTGCGCGAAGAGCTCGAGCGCCAGCTGGAGCGTCTGCATCGCCAGGCCCAGGCAGCCGAGAAGTACCGTGAGTACAAGGCTCAGGAGCGGCAGATGAAAGCGCGCCTGTCTGCCTTGCGCTGGCGAGACCTGGACGAACAAGTACGCCAGCGCGAATCGGTGATCGGCGATCAGGGCGTTTCTCACGAGGCACTGGTGGCCGAGCAGCGCAATGCCGATGCCAGTATCGAACGCCTGCGCGACGGTCATCACGAACTGTCCGAACGCTTCAACCAGGTGCAGGGTCGTTTCTACTCGGTTGCCGGTGACATCGCCCGGGTCGAGCAGAGCATTCAGCACGGCCAGCAGCGCCTGCGGCAGTTGCAGGACGACTTCAAGGAAGCCGAGCGCACACGCCTGGAAACCGAATCGCACCTGGGGCACGACCGTACCCTGCTGGCGACTTTGGGCGAAGAGCTGGCCATGCTCGAACCCGAGCAGGAAATGACCCTGGCTGCTGCCGAGGAAGCCGCTGCTGCGCTTGAAGAGGCCGAGCTGGGCATGCACGGCTGGCAGGAACAGTGGGACAGCTTCAACAGCCGCTCCGCCGAACCGCGCCGCCAGGCCGAAGTGCAGCAGGCGCGCCTGCAGCAGCTGGAAACCAGCCTTGAGCGCCAGGCCGAGCGCCAGCGTAAGTTGGTCGAGGAGCGCGAGCAACTGGGCAGCGACCCGCAGGATGCCGCCATGCTCGAACTGGCCGAGCAACTGGCCAGCAGCGAAATGCTGCTGGAAGAACTGCAGCTCTCCGAAGAGCAGGTGATCGAGCGCCTGGAAAGCGCGCGCGAGCAACTGCAGCAGGCCACCCAGGCGCAACAGCAGGCACAGGGCGACCTGCAGCGCCTGGGTGGGCGCCTGGCCTCGCTTGAAGCCTTGCAGCAGGCCGCCCTGGAGCCGGGCGCAGGTGCTGCGCAATGGCTGCACGGCCAAGGGCTGGAGCAACAGCCGCGGCTGGCCGAGGGCTTGCGGGTGGAGCCGGGTTGGGAGCTGGCAGTAGAGACGGTGCTTGGCGCCGATCTGCAGGCTGTGCTGGTGGACGATTTCAACGACCTCGATTTTGCCGGCCTGGAACAGGGTGAGCTGCGCTTGCTGCTGGCCGTCGGCGCGGGGGCGACGTTGACCGGCAGCTTGCTGGAGAAGGTCGAGGGCCGTATCGACCTGGCGCCCTGGCTGGGCCAGGTCAGGCCTGTGGAAGGCCTGGCTCAGGCACTGGAGCAGCGCGGATCGCTCGGCGAAGGGCAGAGCCTGGTCAGTCGCGATGGCTACTGGGTCGGCCGGCACTTCCTGCGGGTACGCCGGGGTGGCGAGGCCGAAGGCGGCGTGCTGGCGCGCGGCCAGGAAATCGAACGCCTGGGCCAGGAACAACTGGAACAGGAAGCGGCGCTGGAGCAACTCGATCAACAGTTGCAGGCCCTGCGCGAGCAGCAACTGGACCTGGAGGAGCAGCGCGAACAGTTGCGCCGCCGCACCCAGGATGAAAACCGCCTGCACGGCGAGCTGAAGGCCAGTCTTTCGGCCAGCCGCGCGCGCGCTGAGCAGGTCGAACTGCGCCGCCGCCGCCTGCAGGAAGAGCTGAGCGAGCTGGAAGAACAGCGCGCCCTGGAACACGAGCAACTGGGCGAAGCGCGCCTGCTGCTGCAAGAGGCTCTGGAGCTCATGGCCCAGGACACCGAGCAGCGCGAACAGTTGATGGCCCGCCGCGATACTCTGCGCGAAAGCCTTGACCGGGTGCGTCAGGAGGCCCGCCAGCACAAGGACCACGCTCACCAGCTGGCGGTGCGTCTGGGGTCGCTGCGCGCCCAGCACGACTCTACCCGCCAGGCGCTGGAGCGTCTGGAGCAGCAAGCTGCGCGCCTGACCGAACGCCAGGAACAACTGAGCCTGAACCTGGAGGAGGGTGAAGCCCCGCAGGAAGAACTGCGTCTGAAGCTGGAGGAGCTGCTGGAGCGGCGCATGAGCGTCGACGAGGAAATGCGCCTGGCTCGCCTGCACATGGACGAAGCTGACCGCGAACTGCGCGATGCCGAAAAACGCCGCACCCAGGCCGAGCAGCAGGCCCAGCTGCTGCGTGGTCAACTGGAGCAGCTGCGCCTGGAGTGCCAGGGCCTGGATGTGCGGCGCAAGACCTTGCAGGAACAGTTGCTGGCCGACGGCTATGACCTGCAAGGCGTGCTCGCCACCCTGGAAGCCGAGGCCAGCGAGCAGGGCACCGAGCAGGAGCTGGAACAGCTTGAAGCGCGCATCCAGCGCCTGGGGGCGATCAACCTGGCGGCCATCGAAGAATACGAGCAGCAGTCCGAGCGCAAACGTTACCTGGACGCCCAGGACGCCGACCTGGTCGAAGCGCTGGAGACCCTCGAAAACGTCATCCGCAAGATCGACAAGGAAACCCGCAACCGCTTCAAGGATACCTTTGATCAGATAAATGCCGGATTACAGGCACTTTTCCCAAAAGTTTTCGGTGGTGGCAGCGCTTATCTGGAACTGACGGGCGAAGATCTACTCGATACAGGGGTAACGATCATGGCGCGACCGCCGGGCAAGAAGAACAGCACCATCCATCTGCTGTCCGGCGGCGAGAAGGCACTGACCGCTTTGGCGCTGGTGTTTGCCATCTTCAAGTTGAACCCCGCACCGTTCTGCATGCTCGACGAGGTCGATGCACCGCTGGACGATGCCAACGTCGGGCGCTACGCGCGTCTGGTCAAGGAAATGAGTGAAAGCGTGCAGTTCATCTACATCACCCATAACAAGATTGCCATGGAGATGGCGGACCAATTGATGGGGGTGACCATGCATGAACCAGGTTGTTCACGCCTTGTTGCGGTTGATGTGGAGGCGGCCATGGCCATGGTCGACGCTTGATGCACGACGATAGGGGCACATTCTGCAGCGAAATGCCCCGCCGTGTGCGACAGACGGTGTAAAGTTGTCTTTGGTCGTGCTAGCTTAATGTCACTCGTTTTTTGCGTGGGTAAAACGCCTGTCAGAACATAGAGTTGGCGCCACGTGTTAAAGGGCTTTGAACCCTTTGTTTTCAAGCATATTTTTATAGAGGCACGGGATTACATGGAAATCGGTCTGCGCGAGTGGCTGATCCTCATCGGCATCATTGTTATCGCCGGGATTCTTTTCGACGGCTGGCGCCGCATGCGCGGCGGGAAAGGCAAGTTGAAATTCCGTCTGGATCGCAGTTATTCCAACCTGCCGGACGAAGAGGGTGGCAGTGCCGAAGTGCTCGGCCCGTCGCGAGTGCTCGATACCCACAAGGAGCCTGAGCTGGACGAAAGCGACCTGCCGTCGCTCAGCGCGTCTGCGCGTGATCGCGAGCGTGAGCCCAAGCCGGTCAAGGCCAGCAAGCGCGGCAAGCGTGCCAGTGCGGCTGCCGATGTGCAGCAGGGTGACCTGAACCTGAGTGCCGAGCCGCGCGAGCCCGACCTGTTTGCCGACAGCGATGACGACTTTGCCGCCGACAACAACCGTAGCAGCGGCGCAGCGCCTGCCAGCAACAGCGTCAAGGAGTTGCCACCTGCCGAAGAGGTGCTGGTCATCAGCGTGATCTCGCGCGACGAGGGTGGCTTCAAGGGCCCGGCGTTGTTGCAGAACATCCTGGAAAGCGGCTTGCGCTTCGGCGAAATGGACATCTTCCACCGCCACGAGAGCATGGCTGGTCACGGCGAGGTGCTGTTCTCGATGGCCAACGCAGTCAAGCCTGGCGTGTTCGACCTGGACGACATCGATCACTTCAGCACCCGCGCGGTGAGCTTCTTCCTCGGCTTGCCGGGCCCACGTCATCCGAAGCAGGCTTTCGACGTGATGGTTGCTGCGGCACGCAAGCTGGCCCACGAACTGAACGGTGAGCTCAAGGATGACCAGCGCAGCGTGCTGACTGCCCAGACCATCGAGCACTACCGCCAGCGTATCGTCGAGTTCGAGCGCCGTGCGCTGACCCAGAAACGCTGACAGATCCAGACGAAAGAGCAGCCTGAGGGCGTGCTGGCCGGTTCGGGTATCGTCGTTGCCTGTGCCGGCCTCTTCGCGGGTAAACCCGCTCCTACAAAGGCATGTGATGCCCTCGTAGGAGCGGGTTTACCCGCGAAGAGGCCGGCACAGGCAACGACTCCCTAGAACCCCACGCACCACCCCAAGCTGCTCTTTTGCTTTGCAAGAGAAGACAATCCCATGACCGCCGAAACCCGTATCCTCGAACTGCGTGCCGAGCTCGATCAGCACAATTATCGCTACTACGTGCTCGACGAGCCCAGCGTGCCTGATGCCGAATACGACCGCCTGTTCAACGAGCTCAAGGCGCTGGAAGCCGAACACCCGCACCTGGTAACCCCCGACTCGCCCACCCAGCGTGTGGGTGGAGCTGCCTTGGCTGCGTTCAGCCAGGTGCGCCACGAAGTGCCGATGCTCAGCCTGGGCAACGCCTTCGAAGAAGCCGACCTGCGTGAGTTCGGCCGTCGCGTGGTAGAAGGCCTCGATCAGCCTGGCGCGGTCGACTACAGCTGCGAACCCAAGCTCGATGGCCTGGCCGTGAGCCTGCTATACCGCGACGGCCAGCTGGTGCAGGGTGCCACCCGTGGCGACGGCACCACTGGCGAAGACATCAGTGCCAACGTACGCACCGTGCGCAACATCCCGCTCAAGTTGCAGGGCAAGGGCTGGCCGGCGGTGCTGGAGGTGCGCGGCGAGGTATACATGAGCAAGGCCGGCTTCGACCGGCTCAATGCCGCCCAGGCCGAGGCCGGTGGCAAGACCTTCGCCAACCCGCGCAACGCTGCCGCTGGCAGCCTGCGCCAGCTGGATTCGAAAATTACCGCCAGCCGCCCGCTGGAGTTCTGCTGCTATGGCGTTGGCCAGGTGTCCGAGAGCATCGGCGACAGCCACATCGGCATCCTCGAGCAACTCAAGGCCTGGGGCCTGCCGATCAGCCGCGAGCTCAAGCATGCGGCGGGCATCGAAGAATGCCTGGCCTACTACCGCGACATTGGCGAGCGGCGTAACAGCCTGCCGTATGAGATCGACGGGGTAGTGTTCAAGGTCAACAGCCTGGCCGCCCAGCGCGAGCTGGGCTTCCGCGCCCGTGAGCCGCGCTGGGCGATTGCCCACAAGTTCCCGGCCATGGAAGAGCTGACCGAGGTGCTGGACGTTGAGTTCCAGGTTGGCCGTACGGGTGCAGTCACGCCTGTGGCGCGCCTGAAGCCGGTCAAGGTGGCCGGTGTGACCGTGTCCAACGCCACCTTGCACAACATGGACGAAATCGCCCGCCTGGGCCTGCGTATCGGCGACACGGTGATCATTCGCAGGGCCGGCGACGTGATCCCGCAGGTGATGCAGGTGGTGCTGGAGCGTCGTCCGCAAGGCGCCCGCCCGGTAGAGGTGCCAAGCGCATGCCCGGTCTGTGGCTCGCAGGTCGAGCGTACCCGGCTGGTAAAGCGCAGCAAGGGCAAGGAAACCACCAGCGAAGGTGCGGTGTACCGCTGTGTCGGCCGCCTGGCCTGTGGCGCCCAGCTCAAGCAGGCGATCATTCATTATGTGTCGCGCCGTGCCATGGACATCGACGGTCTGGGTGAGAAGAGCGTCGAGCAGTTGGTGGATGAAGGCCTGATCGGCTCGCCGGCTGACCTGTACAAGCTGCAGTTCGAGCAGATCGTCGGCCTGGAAGGCTTCGCCGAGGTGTCTACCCAGAAGCTGCTGGATGCCATTGAAGCCAGCAAGCGCCCGAGCCTGGCGCGCTTCATCTACGCGCTGGGCATCCCGGATGTCGGCGAGGAGACCGCCAAGGTGCTGGCCCGCTCGCTGGGCAGCCTGGCGCGCGTGCAGCAGGCATTGCCGCAGGTGCTGACCTATTTGCCGGACATCGGTCTCGAAGTGGCCTACGAGATCCACAACTTCTTTGAAGACGAGCACAACCAGAAGGTTATCCAGCAACTGCTCGACAGCGGTATGCAGTTGCAGGACGAAGGCGAACTGGCTGCCGAATTTGCCGCCAGCACCACCTTGGCCGGGATGATCGCCAAGCTCGACATTGCCTCCGTCGGCCCGACCGGTGCCGAGAAGTTGGTGGCCAGGCTCGACAGCCTGGACAAGATCATCGCCGCCGACGGCATTGACCTGCGCCAGGCCCTGGCGGCCAAGCAGGCCGACGCAGTGCGTGAGTTCTTCAAGGATGAAGCAAACCAGAAACTGGCCCGGGACATCGAAGCGCAGCTGCTGGCGTTCGGCATGCACTGGAGCAGCGAGAAGAAGGTGGCCGAAGGCTTGCCGCTGGCCGGCCAGACCTGGGTGCTGACCGGTACGCTGGAGCGCATGAGCCGCGACATTGCCAAGGACAAGTTGGAAAGCCTGGGGGCCAAGGTTGCCGGTTCCGTTTCCGGCAAGACCCACTGCGTGGTGGCAGGTCCGGGGGCAGGTTCCAAGCTGGCCAAGGCTGCTGAGCTGGGTGTGAAGGTACTGGACGAAGATGCCTTCGTCACATTCCTGGCCGAACAGGGCATAGCGGTCTAGGCATCCGTGCCCCCTGTGGGGGGCAACTGTCTTGCTCAAAACTTGAAAAGCCAGCGCGGTCGCCCGTAGGAGCGGGTTTACCCGCGAAGAGGCCCGTCCAGGCCATCTCGACCCTGACAAGTCATTGAGAAATGATGACTTTTTCTGCCGCGGTGGTTGTATCTGCTCCAAAGACCGGTACAATGGCGCCACTCGCTGCTCAGCGAGGCATGTTGTGGTGGCCCCATCGGTCCCCCCGCATTGATTACCCGTTAACCTGGTCAGGCCCGGAAGGGAGCAGCCATAGCGGGAACATCGAGTGCCGGGGTGTGGCTGGTGGGGCCGCCTCCATTTCTGGGGCCGCAAAACCTCAATCTGTAACGAACGCCCTCGTTCTTTCCTGCTTTTCGCCCAATGCTCCCGCCGCCGACAGCTTCATCAGCCGCTGGAATTTCGGGCATGCCAGATGATCTTTCTCAGGGCATTGCGCGGCATGCCGCAACCCCTTGCTCATCGCCTGCAACCGCTTGATCCGCGCATCCAGCTCGTCCGCCTTGGCCATCAGCATCTGCCGGTCGACCTGCAGGTCCACCAGCATCGCCCCCACTTCATCCAGCGAAAACCCCGCAGCCTGCCCCAGGGCGATCAGCGCCAGCCTGTCCGCCACATCGGCTGCAAACTGTCGTCGCTGGCCGCGCCCGGCCAGGGACTTGAGCAAGCCTTTCTTCTCGTAGTAGCGGAGTGTCGATGCAGGTACGCCTGTGCGTTTGGCGACGTCGGCAATGTCCATTTCGGGCCCTTGACTTGAAGTTGACTTCAACTTCTATGCTGCGCGGCATGGGTAAGGACCGTCAACTTTCGAGGGCTTGTTCAATGACGTTTACTGCTATGTTTTTAGCTGCGTTGCCGATTGGCATCGGCGCCACTGTAGTGATGGACCTGTGGGGCCTGCTGCTGAGGCGGTTGGGTGTGGCAACGCTGAACTTTGCCATGGTCGGGCGTTGGGCGGGGCACTTGCTAGGCGGGCGTGTTTCGCACCAAGCGATTGCCAAAGCGGAACCGGTGCGAAATGAGTTGGCGTGGGGATGGGTGATTCACTACGCCACCGGCGTGCTTTTCGCGATGCTGCTGGTTGTGATCGTAGGGGAGGGCTGGTTGCGGTCGCCTACTCTTTTACCTGCAGTAGTTGTAGGTGTGGGTACAGTCGTGGCGCCGTTTTGCCTCATGCAGCCGGCGATGGGGGCAGGGTTCTTTGCGTCCAGAACGCCGACACCTGCGCGGAACTGTCTGAAGAGCCTGGCCACGCATTTTGTGTTTGGTGTGGGGTTGTTCTTGAGTGCGTATTTACGGGCTTTGGTGTGAAGACAGGGATCCCGATTACAGTAAGCACATGATCAGAGTGCCCGCTTTTAAGATAGGTCTGATAACGGTCTAGGAAAGCCCCTACACGTCAGGCAGGCATAGCGAATTATCCTACGTGTTCCGTCGACTCCCGTCTGATTGTCCCGGTCAACCTCGCCCACTAGGCTTTCGCGGTCGCTGTCAGTTCAGCGATCGGGTGTGGAAGCCTGGGTGGCACATGGGACAGTTGTCATTTATGGCGGCTGTGCGCGGGAGGTATTCGTACCTGCCGGGTCTACCGTGTGCCTGGTCTTCCACCCCGCGTACAGTTGCCACCCTAATGCGTGGAAGCAGAAGGGGACAACACAGCCAACACGGAGCTGTCATGAAAAAACTGGTCCCCGATCCGCCCCACGTCTTCGATCTTCCCCAAGGCAAATCCCTTTCCCGCGCGATCAGCGAAGGCATCGTCCCGATGGAGTTCGCGTTGATGAATGTTTCCCACTAACTGATGTTCGCCTACAGCGATAGCCGCCGGGCGCTTGAGCGTATTCAGGACGAAGAAACCAGGCAGTTATTGGAGCATGGGTTGCGGGCCATGCAGATTGCCTGGGGGCAGGCGGATGCTGTCAGCGTGGCGTTTGAACGTAAAGGCCGGTGACATTGAGTTTGTGATAGAGATTGTAGTGTGCCGCACAACGCTGTGGGAGCGGGCGTGCCCGCGAAGAATATAGCGCGGTGGATGGCACGGGCTTCGCCCGTGTTCGCGGGCAAGCCCGCTCCCACAGAGAACGCGCCAGCTTTTAGAAATTGAGCAAGACAGTTGCTCTCACAGTGTTTGCGCAAGCGTTCGCGAAATGAGCAGGGCGTTAGTTGCGCTGGCTGTGTGCCGGCATTTTGCTGGGTATTTCGGGGCGGGCCACAGACATACTGTCCGGGTCGCCCGTCGCTTCATACCGCTGCAAAATCCGCTCTATCTCCCTCGACTGCTTCATCCTTACCAACGCCCGCAACAGCCCTTGTGTCGGTATCGCCGGATCGTTGCGCACCATGCACCCCAAATCCTGTTCGTCCAGCACCGCCAGCGCTTGCAATTGCTGCTCCGCTGGCAACCCTTGGTTGAACCACTGCAACGACAACTGGTTGCTCACCGCATGGCGATACCGGCCGGCCTGCAGCTTTTGCAGCACCAGCAACTGGTTGCGGCTGTCCTCACGGTGCAATTGGCCGTGGTCCAGCAGTGGTTGCAGGGTTGAATAGGTGTAGCCCAGTACCGTGCCGATCGCCTGGGGTGGCAGTTGCTCCGGGGGTATCGGGGTGCTGTCGCCGGCGCGGCCAACCAGTACGTCGCGCTGGTGAATCAGCGGGATACTCCACACAAAATCCCTTGGACGGTCGTTGAGCCACTGGGTGCTGACGTAGCAACGCACATCAATATCGCCGCTGCTCATGGCTTCCTCCAGGCGCAGGCGGGCCATGACGTGGAACTCGGGGCGAGCGCCCACTTGCCTGGCAACGGCTTGCATCAGGTCGTAAAGCAATCCCTCCACTGGCTGATCACCTTCGATGCGTACCAGGGGCATGCTCCAGCTCTCGGCTACGGAGAAGCGCAGCACCGGCTGGTCAGCCAGGCTGTTTGTAGACCACAGCAGTAACAGGGCCAGCAGTCTTCGCAAAGGCAATCCTCCCTGGACAATGCGCCATTCCAAGCTTAGACGAGTTGCGCAGGGTGCAATTTTGCCCCCGCTCCGCTAGCATTAGCGATCTTCCGCTCGATCAGGCTACGATGGTTTTTCGATGAGTTATCAGGTTCTTGCACGAAAATGGCGTCCGCGCTCGTTCCGCGAAATGGTCGGCCAGACCCATGTGCTCAAGGCCTTGATCAATGCCTTGGACAACCAGCGCCTGCACCATGCCTACCTGTTCACCGGTACCCGCGGCGTGGGCAAGACGACCATCGCCCGTATTATCGCCAAGTGCCTGAACTGTGAAACCGGCATCACCTCCACCCCCTGTGGCACCTGTTCGGTGTGCCGGGAAATCGACGAAGGCCGTTTCGTCGACCTGATCGAGATCGACGCCGCCAGCCGTACCAAGGTCGAGGACACTCGCGAACTGCTCGATAACGTGCAGTACGCCCCTAGCCGTGGGCGCTTCAAGGTCTACCTGATCGACGAAGTGCACATGCTCTCGACCCACTCGTTCAACGCCTTGCTCAAGACGCTGGAAGAGCCGCCGCCCTACGTCAAGTTCATCCTCGCCACCACCGACCCGCAGAAGCTGCCGGCCACCATCCTGTCGCGCTGCCTGCAGTTCTCGTTGAAGAACATGAGCCCGGAGCGGGTGGTGGAGCACCTCAGCCACGTACTGGCCGCCGAGAACGTGCCGTTCGAGGAGGATGCCCTGTGGCTGCTGGGCCGTGCCGCCGATGGTTCCATGCGCGATGCCATGAGCCTGACCGACCAGGCCATCGCCTTCGGTGAAGGCAAGGTACTGGCCGCCGATGTACGTGCCATGTTGGGTAGCCTCGACCATGGCCAGGTGTATGGGGTCCTGCAGGCACTGCTCGAAGGCGATGCCAGGGCTTTGCTGGAGGCCGTGCGTAATTTGGCCGAGCAAGGGCCGGACTGGTCGGGCGTTCTGGCTGAAATGCTCAATGTGCTGCACCGTGTAGCCATTGCCCAGGCGCTGCCCGAAGCGGTAGACAACGGCCAGGGTGATCGCGAGCGGGTATTGGCGCTGGCTTCGGCGCTGCCGGCCGAGGATGTGCAGTTCTATTATCAGATGGGCCTGATTGGCCGCCGTGACCTGCCCCTTGCGCCGGACCCGCGCGGTGGCTTCGAGATGGTGCTGCTGCGTATGCTGGCGTTCCGCCCGGCAGACACGGACGACGCACCGAAGCCGGTGCTAAAGCCAACGGGGATCAGCCAGGCCACAGCTGATCCTGCAGGGC
Source organism: Pseudomonas sp. CGJS7 (assembly GCF_036961695.1). NCBI lineage: Bacteria > Pseudomonadati > Pseudomonadota > Gammaproteobacteria > Pseudomonadales > Pseudomonadaceae > Pseudomonas > Pseudomonas sp. CGJS7. Next base: position 55,186 of record NZ_JBAMDI010000059.1, read on the forward strand.
AGGTGGCAGCTGCGGCGCCGGTCGCGCTTTCACCGCCTGTCGCGGCTGTGCCGGCGGAGCCTGTTGCGCAAGCCCCGCAGCTGGAGGTGCCAGCACCCGCGACGGCTGATCATGAGCCGGAGGCCGAGGCAGATGTTGAGCTGAAGGCCGAAGCCGAGGCCATCTCCGTACCTGAGCCTGTTGCCGAAGTGGTCGACCTGCCGTGGGAAGAGCCTGCCGTTGCACCCGCGCCGTTAGCGGCCGAACCTGCGCCTGAACCGGCACCTGCGCCCGAGCCTGTTGCCCCGGTGGCGCCCACACAGGCCGCCCCGGCACACGACGAGCCGCCTTTCGACCCGTCTGCCTACGCTGCCGTGGGGATGGAGCGCGACGATGAGCCGCCGCTTGACGAAGACTATTACGGCGGCGAAAGCGATCCGGCAGGTTTCAGCTACCTGGACGAGTTGGCCGAACATGTTCAGGAAGACGTGTCCAAACCGGCTGCCGAACCGTTGCCGGCAGCCAAACCGGCCACCGGCCTGGCCTTGCAATGGCTGGAATTATTCCCACAGTTGCCTGTGTCCGGGATGACAGGCAACATCGCGGCAAACTGTACGCTGATTGCCGCCGATGGCGACGACTGGTTGCTGCACCTGGACCCGGGCCAGGGGGCGCTGTTCAACGCCACCCAGCAGCGGCGCCTGAACGAAGCGCTCAACCAGCACTTGGGGCGCACGCTGAACCTGCGCATCGAGCTGATCCTGCCCGAGCAGGAAACCCCGGCTCAGGCGGCGGCACGCAAGCGAGCCGAGCGCCAGCAGGACGCCGTCGCGTCGATCGAGCAGGATCCGTTGATCCAGCAGATGATCAAGTTGTTCGGCGCCAAGGTGCGGCAGGATACTATTGAGCCTGTAGAAGCCCTGGTCAGTCAGGGCCAGTAATGGATAACCATGCGGCCGGCCCGGTGCCGGGCCGCATCACATGACCCAATCGAGGTATACCCCATGATGAAAGGTGGCATGGCCGGCCTGATGAAGCAGGCCCAGCAGATGCAGGAAAAAATGCAGAAGATGCAGGAAGAACTGGCCAACGCCGAAGTCACCGGCCAGTCCGGTGGCGGGCTGGTGAGCGTGGTGATGACCGGTCGTCATGACGTCAAGCGCGTCAGCATCGACCAGAGCCTGATGTCGACTGATGAAGATGACAAGGAAGTACTGGAAGACCTCATTGCCGCTGCGCTGAACGACGCCGTGCGCAAGGTTGAGCAAAGCAGCCAGGAAAAGATGGGCGGCATGACCGCCGGCATGCAGCTGCCGCCAGGCTTCAAGATGCCGTTCTAAGGCATTGAGGTACTCAAAAACGCCGCTGATATCAGCGGCGTTTTTTTTGCGTAGATTTCAACCCAGACGCGGTCTGCTTTTTTATGTCGGGACAACTGTTTTGCTCGAACTTTGAAATTTTGCACGATCACTGTGGGAGCGGGCATGCCCGCGAACGCGGGCGAAGCCCGTGCCATCCACTGTGCAGCCTGCTTCGCGGGCATGCCCGCTCCCACAGTGATCACACTAGCTTTCCAGTTTTGTGCAAGGCAGTTGCTCTCATAAAACTGCAGGCCGCGTAGACTTGGGGTGACCTGATTTGACGCCACCGCCCCCGCTGGGTATAAACCGCCTCTTATTGAATTGTCAGGCCTTTCCCATGAGCTTCAGCCCTCTCATCCGCCAACTGATCGATGGCCTGCGCATCTTGCCAGGCGTTGGCCAGAAAACCGCCCAGCGCATGGCCCTGCAACTGCTCGAGCGCGACCGCAGTGGCGGGCTGCGCCTGGCTCAGGCCTTGACCCAGGCCATGGAAGGGGTAGGGCATTGCCGCCAGTGTCGCACCCTCACCGAGCAGGACCTGTGCCCGCAGTGCGCCGACCCGCGCCGTGACGACACACAGCTGTGCGTGGTCGAGGGGCCGACCGATGTGTATGCGGTGGAGCAGACGGGCTACCGTGGCCGTTACTTTGTGCTCAAGGGGCACCTGTCGCCGCTGGATGGCCTGGGGCCTGAGGCGATCGGTATTCCGCAGCTGATGGCGCGGATCGAAGAGCAGGGCACCTTTACCGAGGTGATCCTGGCGACCAACCCGACAGTGGAGGGGGAGGCGACGGCGCATTACATTGCCCAGTTGCTGAGCGAGAAGGGCTTGGTGGCGTCTCGCATTGCCCATGGTGTGCCACTGGGCGGCGAGCTGGAGATGGTAGACGGCGGTACCCTGGCCCATGCCTTTGCAGGGCGCCGGCCCATTTCGCTCTGATTCATTGGGGCCGCTTGGCGGCCCATTCGCGGGTAAACCCGCGCCTACAAAAAATACGCGGCCTTTGTAGGAGCGGGTTTACCCGCGAATGGGCTGCAAAGCAGCCCCAAAAGCCCACTCAGTACTCGCTGAGGGAAAACTCGGTCAGGCAGAAGGTAGGCACCCCGGCCGCTTGCAACCGACGCGACCCGTCCAGTTCCGGCAGGTCGATGATCGCCGCCGCCTCGAACACCTGCGCCCCGGTACGACGCACCAGGTTGGCCGCCGCCAGCAGCGTACCGCCAGTAGCAATCAGGTCATCGAAGATCAGCACCGAGTCGCCTTCACACAGGCTGTCGGCATGCACTTCCAGGAAGGCTTCGCCGTACTCGGTCTGGTAACCCTCGCTCAGCACGTCGGCTGGCAGCTTGCCCTGCTTGCGGAACAGGATCAGCGGCTTGTTCAGCTGGTGGGCGATGATCGAGCCGATCAGGAAGCCCCGCGCGTCCATGGCGCCGATGTGGCTGAATTCCGCCTCGACATAGCGCTCGATGAACTGGTCGGCCACATAGCGCAGCCCGCGTGGCGACTGGAATAACGGGGTAATGTCGCGGAAGATCACACCCGGTTTGGGGAAGTCCACTACCGGGCGGATCAGGGCTTTGAGGTCGAAGGCGTCGCTGTGCATTGTTGCGGGTATCCTGGGAAAACGAATGCCCAAGTATACCCGCTAAAGATCAGCCTCAGGCCTCGATTGCACCACCGGCCAGCGCGCACAGCTGGATCGGGTCGAGGATGTGCACTTCCTTGCCCTCGGCGCGCAGCAGGCCGTTCTGCTGGAAGCGGGTGAACACCCGCGACACGGTTTCTACCGCCAGGCCAAGGTAGTTGCCGATTTCGTTGCGCGACATGCTCAGGCGGAACTGATTGGCCGAATAGCCGCGGGCGCGGAAGCGCGCCGACAGGTTGACCAGGAAGGTGGCAATGCGCTCGTCGGCGGTCTTTTTAGACAGCAGCAGCATCATTTGCTGGTCGTCGCGGATTTCGCGGCTCATTACCCGCATCAGCTGGCGGCGTAGCTGTGGCAGTTGCACCGACAGCTCGTCCAGCCGTTCGAAGGGGATTTCACACACCGAAGTGGTTTCCTGAGCCTGGGCCGATACCGGGTAGGCCTCGGTATCCATGCCCGACAGGCCGACCAGTTCGCTGGGCAGGTGGAAGCCCGTGATCTGCTCTTCGCCGCTGTCGCTGAGGCTGAAGGTTTTCAGGGCCCCGGACCGTACTGCGTAGACCGAGCCAAAACTGTCACCCTGGCGGAACAGGAACTCGCCTTTCTTGAGCGGCCGCCCGCGTTTGACGATTTCATCCAGCGCGTCCATGTCTTCCAGGTTCAGCGAAAGAGGCAGGCACAGGGGGGCCAGGCTGCAATCCTTGCAATGGGCCTGGTTGTGTGGGCGCAGTTTGACTGGCTCGGACATTTGAATCGATCCTTGTGGGAAAGCACACATAAGTCGTAAGGGTAACTCACGACACAGGGTGTAGGCCAGTGTGCGCGATGATGGTGCGCGCTGGCGAAACCCCGGCAGGTGGCCTGCCGGGAGTCCAGGTGTGCTCATAGTGTGCCTGACAAGGAAGCTTGTCCATGCGGTTGAACGCCTTGTTTTTCAGATCACTCGCGAGAAACGCTGGCGGTTGTGCATCGCCAGATACGCGTCGAACACCATGCATACCGAGCGCGCCAGCAGCCGGCCGGCGGGCAGGATGCGAATGCCCTTGTCGTCCAGGCTGATCAGGCCGTCGCGCTGCAAGGTCAGCAGCTCGGGCCAGAGGTCGTTGAAGTAACCGCGAAAATCCAGGGTGAAAGCCTGTTCGATGGGTTCGAAATCCAGCTCGAAATGGCAGATCAGTTGCTGGATCACCGCCCGGCGTATGCGGTCGTCGTGGTTGCACAGCAAGCCGCGCTGGGTGGCCAGCTGGGCGTTGGACAGGCTGTCCTGGTAGGTGTTGAGGTCACTGCTGTTCTGGCAGTACAGGTCGCCGATCTGGCTGATCGCCGACACGCCCAGGCCAATCAGGTCGCAGTGCCCGTGGGTGGTGTAGCCCTGGAAGTTGCGCTGCAAGGTGCCTTCTTCCTGGGCAATGGCCAGTTCGTCGTCGGGCAGGGCGAAGTGGTCCATGCCGATGTAGCGGTAACCGGCGGCGGTCAGTTGGTCGATGGTGGCGTGCAGCATCTCCAGCTTGGCGGCGGCGCTGGGCAGGTCGTTGCTGTCGATGCGCCGTTGCGGCATGAAGCGCTCGGGAAGGTGGGCATAGTTGAACACCGACAGGCGGTCGGGCTGCAGGCGGATCACTTCTTCCACGGTGCGGGCAAAGCCTTCCGGGGTTTGCTTGGGCAGGCCGTAGATCAGGTCGAGGTTGACCGAGCGAAACTGCAGCGTGCGCGCAGCCTCGATCAGGGTGCGGGTCTGTTCCAGGCTCTGCAGGCGGTTGATCGCGCGCTGCACGGCCGGGTCGAGGTCCTGTACACCCAGGCTGACGCGGTTGAAGCCCAGTTCGCGAAGCAGGCCCATGGTCGACCAGTCGGCTTCGCGAGGATCGATCTCGATGCCGTAGTCGCCGGAATCGTCGTCCAGCAGGTGGAAGTGCTGGCGCAGGGTGGCCATCAGCTGGCGCAGTTCCACATGGCTGAGGAAGGTCGGTGTGCCGCCGCCAAAATGCAACTGTTCAACACGTTGTTTAGGGTCCAGGTGGCAGGCGACCAGCTGGATTTCCTGCTCCAGGCGCTGCAGGTAGGGCGCAGCGCGGGCGCGGTCTTTGGTGATGACCTTGTTGCAGGCGCAGTAGTAGCAGATGTTGGCGCAGAACGGCACATGCACGTACAGCGACAGCGGGCGCACGGCCCGTCGGCTCTCGCGCAGGGCGTTGAGCAGGTCGAACGAACCCACCTCGCTGTGCAGTTGCACGGCGGTTGGGTAAGAGGTGTAGCGTGGCCCGGCGAGATCGTAGCGGCGGATCAGGTCGGTATCCCAACGGAGGTCGTCGAGCATGAGGGTAGTCCCCGGAAAGAGCAGCAGTGCACCGGAGTCTATGGCCGTCTGTAGGAAACTGTGTTGATTTGTATCAAGGGCATTGGGGCTGCTTTGCAGCCCCCGTCAATGGCCCATCAGCCAGTGCTGGTGTGGGCCCGGCAGGGTCCAGACACCGAATAGCATCACCAGCACACCGCCCGCCACGCGCACGCTGCGTCGCCGCAACAGGGCGTTCACCCGTTCGGCAGCCAGCCCGGTTGCCAGCAACACCGGCCAGGTGCCCACCCCGAACGCCAGCATCAACCCGGCGCTGTAGCCGGCATTGCCCTGGCTGGCCGCCCACAAAAGGGTGCTGTACACCAGCCCGCACGGCAGCCAGCCCCAGAGGGCGCCCAGCAGCAATGCCCGAGGGAGGCTGGACGCTGGCAGCAATCGCGACGCCACCGGCTGGATATGCCGCCACAGCCCGCGGCCCAGTGCCTCGATACGGGTCAGCCCGCTCCACCAGCCGGCCAGGTACAGGCCCATGGCAATCAGCAGCAGTGCCGCAACCACCCGCAGCGCCAGCGCTGCCGGGCTGCTGGCCACGGCCCAGCCGGCCAGGCCCAGCAACAGGCCGGCGCAGGCATAGCTGAAAATGCGCCCCAGGTTGTACGCCAGCAACAGGCGCAGGCGCTTGCCGCGTTGTTCGGGGGGGATGGCCAAGGTCAGTGCGCCCATCAGGCCGCCGCACATGCCCAGGCAGTGACCGCCCCCTAGCAGGCCAAGGACCAGTGCCGAGCCCAGCAGCGGAAGCAGGTCAGGCACGGGGTGGTGGTTCCTTGTCGGTGTCGGCTGCGGCATCGTCAGGCTTCACTGCCGCCTGGTGGCGCGGGTCCTGATCGTCGAACAGGATGCTGTGGGCGGGGCCTTCAAGGTCATCGTACTGACCGCTGTCTACCGCCCAGAAGAAGATGTACACGGCCACGCCGACCAGCAGCAGCGCTGCCGGGATCATGACATAGAGGGCGGGCATGGCGACTTCCTCCCGTGTATAGGGGCTTCGTGGGGCAGCGGGCCCGATGCCACGGGCATCCGGGTCAGGCGCAGGGCATTGAGCACCACGATCAGCGAGCTGACCGACATGCCGATGGCGGCCCACACCGGCGTGATCCAGCCGAGCGCGGCGAACGGCAACATCAGGCCATTATACAGGGTCGCCCACAGCAGGTTCTCGAGGATGTTGCGGCGGGTGCGGCGGGCCAGCTCGAACGCCTGCACCAGCGCTTGCAGGCGGTTGGACAGCAAGACGGCGTCGGCACTGGTCTTGGCCAGGTCGGTGGCGCTGCCCATGGCGATGCTGATATCGGCGGCGGCCAGTACGGGTACATCGTTGACCCCGTCGCCGAGCATCAGCACCTTGCGCCCGCCAGCCTGCAGGGCTTTCAGGCGGTCCAGTTTGTCATCCGGGCGCAGGCCGCCAATGGCCTGCTCGATACCCAGCTGCGCGGCCACTTCGGCAACCATCGGCGAGCTGTCGCCCGACAGCAGCAGGGTGTGCCAGCCGCGCGCCTTGCAGGCAGCGAGCAGGGCCGGGGCATCGTCGCGCAGGCGGTCATCCAGGCCGAACCAGGCCATGGGTCCCTGGCGGTCGCCCAGCAGCAGCCATTGGCCGCGAGGCTCGGGCACAGCGGGGATTTCCGCACCACTCAAGGCGCAGACGAAGGTAGCCTGACCAATGCGCAGGCGCTGGCCGTCGACCACCCCCTCCAGGCCCAGGCCGGGTACGCTCTGTACGTCATCGGCAGGTGTGGCGGTACGACCAAAGGCGCGAGCGATGGGGTGTTCAGAGCGGTTTTCCAGCGCCGCGGCCAGGGCCAGGCAGCGGTCGGCGGCCTGGCTGCCGAGCGGGCGGATGCTGCGCAAGGTCAGGCGGCCCTCGGTCAGTGTGCCGGTCTTGTCGAAGATCACCGTGTCGATCTGATTCAGGCCCTCCAGCACATGGCCGCGGGTCACCAGCAGGCCAAGCTTGTGCAGGGTTCCGGTGGCGGCGGTCAGTGCGGTTGGCGTAGCCAAAGACAGGGCACAAGGGCAGGTGGCCACGAGCATTGCCAGTACGATCCAGAACGCCCGTGTCGGGTCCAGGTGCCACCACCACAGGCCGATGGCTACCGAGGCCAATAGCGAGAACAGCAGGAACCACTGCGAGGCGCGGTCGGCAATTTCCGCCAGGCGCGGTTTTTCAGTCTGGGCGCGCTCCAGCAGGCGGACGATGGCCGACAAGCGTGAGTCATGGCCGAGGGCTTCCACTTCCACATTCAGCGCGCTTTCGACGTTCAGCGTACCGCCAGTGACCCGCTCACCCACCCGGCGTGGTTGCGGCAGATACTCGCCGGTCAGCAGCGATTCGTCGACGCTGGAGCGGCCCTCGACGATGCGCCCGTCGGCAGGGATGACCGCGCCGGGGAGCACCTGCACGGTGTCGCCGCACTGTAACTCGCTGAGCAGAATGCGTTCGCTGCGCCCGATGGCGTCCAGGCGCAGGCATGAGGCTGGCAGCAGGTTGACCAGCTGCGCAGTGGCCGCCGCTGTGCGCTCGCGGGCGCGGCGCTCCAGGTAGCGGCCGGTCAGCAGGAACAGGGCGAACATGCCCACCGTGTCGAAATAAAGCTCGCCGCTGCCAGTGATGGCTGTCCAGATGCCAGCGCCGAACGCCAGGCCAATGGCCAGCGACACCGAAACGTCCATCGTCAGGTGGCGCGTTCGCAGGTCGCGCGCCGCGCCCTTGAAGAAGGGCGCGCAGCTGTAGAACACGATGGGAATGGTCAGGAACAGCGCCACCCAGCGCAGGATGGCATGCAACTCGGGTGTCAGGTCGATGTTGAATTCCGGCCAAGTGGCCATGGTCGCCATCATCGCCTGGAACCACAGCAGCCCGGCCACGCCCAGGCGGCGCAGGGCGCTGCGGTTTTCCCGGGCCAATTGCTCGGCGGCCTGGTCAGGCTGGTAGGGGTGGGCGGCGTAGCCGATCTGGCGAAGTTCGGCCAGCAGGCGCGACAGCGGTAGCTGCTTGTCATCCCAGTTCAGCAGCAGGCGGTGATTGGACAGGTTCAGGCGCGCTTCGGCGACACCGGGCAGGTTGCGCAGGTGCTTTTCGATCAGCCAGCCGCAGGCGGCGCAGCTGATGCCCTCGACAAGCAAGGTGGTTTCGGCCAGCTCACCCTGGTGGCGGACGAAGGTTTGCTGCACGTCGCTGCGGTCGTACAGGGCCAGTTCGTCCTGCAGTTGCTTGGGCAGGGCTTCGGGGTTGGCGCTGTTGTCGCTGCGGTGCTGGTAGTAATGTTCCAGGCCTCCAGCGACGATCGACTCGGCCACCGCCTGACAGCCGGGGCAGCAGAACTGCCGTGGCTGGCCGAGGACCACGGCGGTGAAGCGGCTGCCGGTGGGGACGGGCAGGGCGCAGTGGTAGCAGGGGGTCGGTTGGGTCATAGGGCAGACACTGCTCAGGCAGATAGGAAACCCT